>JAFGFR010000279.1 GCA_016930955.1 Victivallales bacterium
ATCGTGCTCATCGAGTTCATCCAGGATTCTCTCGCCAAGGGGCGTGATATCCGCGATGCCATCCTGGCCAGCGGCGCCGTGCGATTCCGGCCGATAATGCTCACCGCCCTGACAACAATGCTGGGGGCCTGGCCGATTACCCTCGACCCGGTTTTCTCCGGACTCGCATGGGCCCTGATATTCGGGCTCATCGCCAGTACAGCTTTCACCCTGCTGGTTATCCCTACAGTGTATTTCCTTCTCGGGCCGAGAAATGTCGAATCCAAAACAGTAAACTGAAAGGTCTTTTAATCATGAATACGAGAACCATGCGCAGGCTTGGCGGTATCGCAGGGGCCTTGCTGCTCCTTTTGCTTCTTCTGCTCTGGCAGGCCGGGGTGTTCGTCGCCGACAAGATCGAGCCGGGCCGCGAAGAGCAGCCGCGAACCGATACCCGCCTTGACATCGCCGGAAGGGCAGTGCCCGTTACGGAGCTCGATGTGCCGGCCTACTATCGGACCGTCGGGACAGTGCGCAGCCGCGATGAGATCGAACTCAGCTCCCGGATTACCGCAAGGATTATTGACATCAAATATCGCAGCGGCGACCAGGTCCCGAAAGGTGAGCTGCTTATTCAACTTGACGACAACGACCTCCAGGCGGCCGTCTCTCGCAATGCCGAGCGCCTAGCCGGCGCGCAGGCAAACCACAAGCACTCGAAACAGGAACTTGACCGCTCGGTACAGCTCTTCGACAAGCAGGTGATCCCACAGAAGAACCTCGATCTGGCCGAACGCAATGAGCGCTCCGCGCGTTCAGAGGTGGCCGCGGCGGAACAGGCGCTGAAAGAGGCCGAGGCAAATCTCGCCTATGCTAAAATAGTCAGCCCAATGTCGGCAATCGTCGCCGACCGCTTCGCCGATCCGGGAGATATGGCAAGCCCAGGCAAAACCCTGATGAGCGTGTTCGACCCCGAACGACTCATGCTTTACGTCCCGATACGCGAGTCTCTCGTCAAAAAGGTGGCCGTCGGGGATAAACTCAAATTCAAAGTCGAAGCCCTGGACGAAGCCCTTACCGGCGAAATTCGCGAGATCGTCCCCTCGGTGGACCAGGGCAGCCGCACCTTCCTGATCAAGATATGCATCGGGAAGGTGCCCGGATTGATACCAGGGATGTTTGGCACCCTCGAACTCGAGCTGTACCGGGAGCCGGCAATTGTCATACCGAAAAACGCGATCATGCGTACCGGCCAGTTGGAATTCGTGATCCTGGTCAAAGCGGACGGGACACGCGTTCAACGGCTGGTCAGGTCTGTCGCAGGCCCCACCGAACAAAGCCGCCGCATCATGGCAGGACTCGAGAAAAATGAAAAAATAATCATCCCGGGGGAAATCGAGACACAACAATGAAAATCGAGGATTCAGTTAGGGAGCCGATCTCAAAACTCCGCGTGAACCGCGTCGGGAGCGCAAGCCTTGCCTTCGCCTGTCTGTTGATGCGAGAGTGGGCGAGCCGTCGTCGTTGATGTCCAGCCCGGGGCAGACGAGGTCGCCGAAGCCCTGCGAATTCCGCAAAACGAAAAAGTCATCGAAATTTAGTTCCTTGCATCCCATTCCTTACAATATCCCCGGTTTGCGAAATCCGCAGCTTTTACAGCATTCCAGCATTCCTTTCCAGAACTTTAGAACTCCCCTAGCCGGGAACTCGATGCCCCCCTACATCGAATCCCTGAAAATGCAATAATATAATCGTAAAACAATGCTATTCAGTCACTTGCTTATACTGGCACCGTTTTTTTAATGCTAACGACACCGATATGGCACCCGATATGGCGTCAGCTCCTGCAGAATACGTTGGAGCTTCGCGTAGAGCTCCTTATCTCTGTTGCCTGCGGGTTTGCCGGGATGGTAGAAATCTATGACAGTTCTTCTCCCATGGCTATACACCCGATCTGAAACTCTAGTCATCGTTGAATTACCGTTGTTACCGTTGTAGATAGGATGGTAACTCCAGAATGTCCTCGCGCAAAGGACCACATCAGGGTCAAGAAGATCAATCTGGCGAACGAGGAATTCGCGGTCCTTGATCGCCCTGTTCTGAATTTCCTTCTGGTTGGAGGATGAATCGCCAAGCTCCTTCGAGACATTCACATAGGCGATGCTGGTAAGTCTGCCTTCTGAATTGGCTATCTCAGGAATGCTCTGCAACTCAGGAAAGGGAGGCAGTTCTCCATCATTGAAATATTTGGTTAACAAGAATTTCCAACGGAGTATGTTCTGCCAAATCTTGCCAACTTTTCCCCTCTTCACAGTACCTATAGGTGAACCAGAAATCTCCCACCAGGCTGCCTTCCGATAGGCTTCCTTCATCAGAAAGAGGATCCTTGGAGAGGCTCTGGCCCAGTCATCTTCAATGAGCAATCCATCGCGAACAAAGGGGGAATAGTCTCTAGCTGATTGCCATTCATCGTTGAGTGCGTCAAGTTTCTCCAGTAGTGTCATCTATTTCTCCGGTGAAGTCATGGATTGTGTCGGGAATTAATTTTCTTGCCGCTGATGTCGTATGTATCTATGTAGCTCCCCTTCTTGAAGAGGACATTCCGCCCTGAGACGCTTCTGAAGTTGCCGACAGCTGGTGCGTGGAGATCTTTCAACTTTTTTCCTGACTCGTCGTAAATGGAAAAATAGCTGCCCTTCTCGCAAACGATGATATCGGAGCTAAAACCGCAAAGTTCTCCGACGGAAGGTTGGTGTAAATCCTTGATCTTCTTACTGCCATCGAAAACTTGGTAGTAGCTACCCTTGAGTTGGACGTCTGAAATTGCCATTTCGATTTCTCCTGTTTGAGCCAAGTTTCTTTTCTGTCAGGCAGTGCTGGCTCTTTTTCACGGCCTAACATATATTATACGACATGTTGTTATTTACGGGAAACCGATATGTTGTACGACAGTTCCATATTGTTGATTTCCCATGACGATTTCGATAGCCGATGGGCATTGTTCGTGGATCGAGCCCATGCCATCCCATTTTTATAAACTCAAAACACTATAGTGCTGATAGTTGGGGATTTCAACCGTGATGAATATTGATTTTGACAACCGGCATATTGTTGTCAAGGATGGCAAGGGAGGAAAAGACCGGATAGTGCCATTGCGCCAAATTTCGGGAATTGCACAATAATTATCTTGCCTTGGGTTTCGGTGAAGTATATCTTCCTGAAGTGTTGTCGAGGTTCGGCTGAAGCGGCTTGTTAAAACAAATCCATTTTTACATAGAGGCAACGAAGGTAAGAAAGGGTTTTATTTCCCTCCTTCATTTCCTTTCTTTCCTCTGTGTAAATCTATCCACGTTCTGCGAAGTTCGCAAATCGAGCGACAAAGAATTCACAGTCCCAATATCTGTCCGGCTTCAGATTAGGCGTAGGCGCTCGGGGTCACACTGAATGCCCCCCAACTTAAGCGGCTTTCTTTCTTTTTTGAGAAATCATTCCGTAAGCTATTCCGAGCAAAATCATG
>JAFGFR010000280.1 GCA_016930955.1 Victivallales bacterium
CGGTGGAGGCTCTCAAGCTCGGTGCAGTGGACTACCTTGAGAAACCCATTGACCTCGACGAGCTCCTGTGTGCTGTCAGGGACAGCCTCAAGATCGGGCATCACCAGCCACCAGACGAGCTCGACAGCATCCCGAAGGATCTTTTGCGGGGAATAATCTGTGAGAGCGCAAGCATGCGCTCGATATTCCTGAACGCATGGCGCGTGGCAAAAAGCGATGCCACCGTGTTGCTCACCGGTGAAAGCGGCACCGGGAAGGAGGTGGTCGCCTCATTCATCCACAAGAGTGGGAAGAGGAACAAAACCCCGATGGTGGCGTTGAACTGCGCCGCGATACCCGCCACCGTCCTCGCCAGCGAGCTTTTCGGGCACCGCAGGGGAGCCTTCACCGGTGCGATTTCTGACAGGGAAGGTATTTTCCTTGCAGCCGACAAAGGCACACTCTTCCTCGACGAGATAGGCGACATGCCGCTCGAGTTACAGCCGTCATTGCTGAGGGCCATCGAGACAGGATATATATCTCCAGTGGGGAGCGACAAAGAGAAGAAAGTAGACCTCCGCCTCATCGCGGCGACAAATGCGAATCTCGCCGACGCTGTCAAGAACGGCAAATTCCGCAAGGACCTCTACTATCGTCTCAACGTCGTAGCTTTCGAGCTTCCGCCGCTGAGGGAAAGGCAGGAGGACATCATCCCTATGGCTCACTTTTTCCTTTCCAGGCATTCGGGCAGGCAAAAACGTTTCTCACAGGCTACTTCACAACTTCTCCAGAGCTATCCCTGGCTGGGGAATGCGCGCGAGCTTGCCAACGCCGTGGAAAGGGCGTCAATCGTATCGAACACCGACATTATCCTCCCGGAACACCTGCCGCCGGCCGTCGCAAACTCACAAACCCACCATATCACGCCATCACATGAGCACGAGCCGGAAACCATCAGCCAAATGGAGTTGAACACAATCATCAAGGCCCTCCGCAAGGTGGAGGGCAACCGGACACGGGCTGCGCAGATTCTCGGCATCTCACGCAGGGCACTGCTCTACAAGATAAAACGCTTCGGAATCACCCAATGAGCCAGCCAATTTCAAAACTCACCGTGGCCGCGCGGCTTTTTGGATACGAGAGCCAATTCCCCATCAGGGCATATGCCCTGATTCGGAAATAGCTTGTTTTCATGCTGGACAAGCAGGTTCGAGGGGATATATTGACCTCTCTGGAAGGCCTTATTGAGTCGGGCGCTTAGTTCAGTTGGTTAGAACGCTACATTCACATTGTAGAGGTCACTGGTTCGAGTCCAGTAGCGCCCACCAGCTTTTGCCGCGACAGACTCTCCGCGATGATTGAAAGGCTACGTAGCCGCAGCATTGAACCTAAATGAGGCAGTTAAATCTCAAAAAATGACAGTTAACGCATTTGCATATAAAGCTTTAAGGCTAACTGAGCTTTCACTTTTTGGGTTAGGAGAATTTTTGAGATTTAACCCTCCGGGTTGCTGCATTATTTAGGTTGAACCATTCATATGACTGACGGGATTGCGAATTTCACATGCAGAGATGCCGATGAGCCGGGATAAAATCAGATTGGCATTGCTCCTTTGCCTGTACGTGTCTGCAGGGACTCTGCTGCGCATCTACTATCTGCACGAGTTCTCCGCATCGCCGCTTTTCGATGTCCCCAAGGGTGCTGATGTCGAGGAGTACTGGGTCTGGGCCGGGGATATCATCGCCGGGAGATGGCTATGGGCAAATGTGCATATACATGCCCCGCTCTACCCTTTTTTCCTCGCAATGCTCTATTGTCTGTTCGCAAACTTGTCGTCATGTTTCTTCTGGATTAGATTCTCGCAGATCATGCTGGGTTTTTTCTCATTCCTTCCGCTTCTGGGGGTTATGAGGCTGTTTGTTGGTACTGGAGAAGACGATTGCCCCGGACATGGCGCCGGCAGGCCAAAGCTCTCGACCGAGAGCCTGTGCTTCCTTGCCCTATGGTGCTGGTATCCTCCGCTGGTCTTCTACCTTGGCGAGCTGACCAGCGAGGTGCTGATGATCCCCCTGCTCTCTACAGCTTTGTATTTGCTATACCGATCGGAACAAGGGTTGCCCTTGCCGAAATTCGTGACAGGGAAAACCGAGGAAGTCGACTTGATTGTCGAGGGCTCCGGCGGGACATCCCCCACGCCAAGGCAACGATTCAGCCTTCAACTTCCTGGAATGGGGAACCTCTTTCATTGCCTTGCAGGACTCTGCTCCGGGCTGGCCTGTATATCACACCCTTTCGCCCTTTTCTTCATGTTCTCGGAAATAATCTACCTCTACATACGTGGGAACCTCAAAGGAATGGCATTCTTCGCCATCTCGGCGCTTGCGGCGATTTTCCCGGTGTCCTTCTACAACATGGTGATTCTAGGCGAGGCCATACCGATACAGGCGAACGGCGGGTTCAACCTGTATCTGGGCAACAATCCCGATGCCGACGGCACCTGCAATATGCGTCCCGGGCCGGACTGGGACGATTTTCATCTCGGTGCAGAATACAAGGCCCGCGAACTGGGGCTCAGCAAGGACAGCTTGCTCATACAAGAGACCGCCGTATTCATAATGAAGAACCCCTTGGCGTGGATCGGCCTTGTCGGGCGCAAAGCCCTGATGGTATGGAATTACCGTGAGCTTTCCGCCGGTGCCGATTTGTACCCCATCAGATACTTCACATCATTCCAGAGAACATTCAGATGGGCCTTTGGAGCATGCGCCGTCATGGCTCTGACAGCAATCTTATTGAACATAGGGAACCGCATCTTCATATACCGTTACAGGCATCTTCTTATCCTTATCGGCACCTTTTGGGCGGGACAAGCCCTGCTGGTCACCAGCGGAAGATACAGGGTGGCAATGATACCATGTATATTAATCCTGGCATCATGGACTTTAGTCAATCTTGGGCGAACGCTCTTCACGCGGCCGAGGCGCACTGCAAGGTTTACCGTCGGCATCATCGCATCTGCGGCAGTGGTGTATGCACCCGTAGCCCCTTTCCACCACGAAAGGGAAAAAGCCGAGGCAGCATCAATCCTCGGGGAAGCCTGCCTGATAAAGGGGGATCTCGAAAACGCCGAAACCCATCTTAGATTTGCCGAGAAGAATATGCCGCCGTGGTCCAGGAACCATAATCTCCTCGGCATACTGATGGAGAACAAGGGACAGCCCGAAGAGGCGCTCGAGTACTACCTCAAGGCTGTGAAGACAAATCCTTCGGAGCCCGACTCATTCATGAACATAGCGCTTCTGTTCTCAAGAAAAAACGACAGCGCCAAGGCCGCTGATTTCTTCGAGAAGGCGTTCTCGCTGCGAACTTCGCATTCCGCCGAGCTCTACTACAACTACGCCATCTTCTGCTCCGCCCGGGGAGACACCCGAAAGGCCTTCGACAACTACCTCAAATGCCTCGATGTCAATCCCGGGCATGTCATGGCCCTCAACAATCTGGGGATAATATTCTTCTCGGAGGAGCAGTTCTCAGACGCTGCAATCCTATTCGAGAAATCCCTCAGGATGGATCCGGGGAATCTGAAAAGGATGCTAAACCTCGCGCTTGCGCAGTACGCATCGGGAGACCATCGGGCATCACGCAAAACTCTGAATAGAATCTTGAGAGTCAACCCTTCCATGGATGAGGCCCTCCGGCTCCAGAAAATTCTAGACTCAAGAGCCAATTTCAATACTCCGCGCGGTCACGGAGAGTTTTGAAATTGGCTCTGGATGCTTGATTTTTATCACGACGTATGTTATTGTCCGGGACTATTAACCTCAAGAAAGCATTTGCGAGAGTATTTTATGCCACGTCCGTTCTGCAAAAGAATAGTCGAATCGTCCCCCGGGGCAAGCTACTTCAAGCCTGCAGGCATACCAATGCGCATGCTAGAGGAGGCAAGCCTGACGCTCGACGAGTTCGAGTCCCTGCGCCTGGCAGACCTCGAGGGAATGTATCAGGAAGAAGCAGCCAAAAAAATGGGTGTCTCACGCCCTACTTTCTCTCGCATCGTGGCATCCGCCAGGAAAAAGATCGCCGACGCGCTGGTCAACGGCAAGGCCCTGAGGATCGAGGGAGGACATGTCCACGGGTTCGCCGCACCGCAGGAAGACATTTCTGCCGGCACCGACGGAGGCCGTGGGCATGGGCACGGCAGGGGGCGCTGGGGAAGAGCAGGACAATAGCGCGACTTGGGATTTCAAACACCGATTTTCACGGACTCTTTAACCGCCATATAACATTTACGCACCTCTAGACGCGCTTAAAAAACATAAGCCACTTATTA
>JAFGFR010000281.1 GCA_016930955.1 Victivallales bacterium
AGACCGACGCTGCGTCGCCACTGGTTCATGAAGTCCATGTTCAGCTTCCCCGGCTCCGAGGCGACAAAGTTCGAGAACTTCTCGTACCAGTCCTTGTCGGGCACAAGCTTAGGGTCAAGCTCCGCATTGCCGCCGGCGGATTCAAGACTGTAATCCCCGGCATTGGCATTCAAGTCATCAAGGTCCTCCGGCTTCCACGCAAGAAGATTCTTCCCGTCGGCATCCACATACTTGTAGTAACCTCCCTGGGCCTGGAAAAACACATTGTCCTTAAGCATGGTCGAGTCGTTGCCGAACGTGTTGCTCACGGCATATCCCGCCGAATCGCCCTCGGTCTGCGCAAACGCGAATATGTTATTCTCGATTATCGTCTGACCCTTGGAGCCGACAAAGACGCACATGCCGCCGCCCTTTGCCGGCTGGAACCAGCAGAACGCCACGGTGCAGTTCTTTATCCTGACAATACTGCCGGGCTGTGCGGCTCTGGTAGTTATACCGCTGTAAAAGGTATTCAACACAAATGTGTTCACAACCTCATTCTTGTCTCCCTTCCAGGTGCAGTATATCCCTTCTCCGTAGGGGTTGATCAAGATACAGTTGCGTATGGCTATGTTGGGGCTGTATCCCAGAAACAATGTCCCGTTCCAGCTCTTCTTCGGGTTGAGCTTGCCGGTCGAGTCATAGTCGTTTCTGGAAGCGGAGTTCAAGACCAGCCCGTCAACCACCAGATTGCTGTGGTCTGACTTGCTCTGCCCACCGAATATCGCATCGCCGAGCCCCATGGCATCGCCCTTGTAGTCTTTAGCACGCTCGAGGATGGTGAAGTTCTTGAAGGGATTCCGGTTAGAAAAGCTCCCATCATATCCGCCGACGACCGTCAAGTCCGGAACCTTGGCTTGAAATGCCCCCGAGCCGCCCTTGCCGTTGTACACCCCCTTTGCCACGTGTATCACATCACCCCTTACCGCCCTATCGAGTGCCCGCCACAGCTCGCCGTAGGGCTTCTCCTTCGATCCGTCACCGCCAGATGCCCCGGCCATCACATACACATCCTTGCCATAAAGCTGCAAACCAATTGAAAACACCGCAAACGCAAGAAGCATCCCCGGCAATACAGTTCCCCTTCTCATCCTCGCCTCCTTTCATTTCCAATACAGAAAACCAAATCCCCGCAAAACAAAGTGGAATATAATACCTCATGGCAGATTTCTGCAAGTCTTTTTTGCTGCTTTCTATACCCTTGGTGTTGCTTTATACGCTCGCCGTGGCAAATTACAGGCTGAAAAACAAGCAACACTGAGGCACATTTTATGGATCAACAACATCTCATCACCTTCGCCGAGAACATTTGGCACGTTACCACCTCTGTCTCCTTCTGGCTGCTTGCCGGGCTTTCACTAGCCGGCATAATCCATCTCCTCGTCCCTGACGACTTTGTCGAACGCCACCTAGGCAGCAAAAACTCCTTCCTATCCGTCCTGAAAGCCGTATCCCTAGGCGTTCCCATGCCCCTCTGCTCCTGCGGCGTGATCCCCGCCGCGTTAGGCATAAAGAAACAGGGTGCCAGCGACGCCGCCGCGATCGGCTTCCTGATCAGCACCCCGCAGACAGGCGTTGACTCCATAATGCTCAGCGCCTCGATGCTCGGTCTGCCCTTCGCCATCTTCAAGGTCTTCAGCGCCTTCTTCATCGGCCTGGCAGGCGGATGCATCGCCTCGATTTTCCGTCTGCCCGAGCCCCCAGGCAAAAACAATCAAGAAAAAGAGGAATGCTGCTCGTCGTGCTGCCAGATCCAGGCCACACAGAGAAGACCCGCACTCAAGGATTTCCTCTCATTCACCCTCGACGACCTGATGAGGCCGATATGGAAATGGCTCGTGCTGGGAATAATTGTGTCTGCGGCAATATCAACATGGCTCCCGGAAAACTTCTTCACACAACACATGCCTGAAAACATCTTTCTCAACATGCTGGCAACCCTGGCTGTGTCCCTGCCGATGTATGTGTGTGCCACATCTTCCGTCCCGGTGGCCGCCGCACTTGTGGCAACAGGGATGCCTGCAGGCTCCGCACTCGTGTTCCTCATGGCTGGACCCGCCACCAACGTGGCCACAATCGGGGCGGTGTACAAGGCATTCGGCGCACGCAACCTGGCCATATATCTCTTGTCTATCATCACCGGAAGCATGCTGGGAGGCTTCATCTTCGATCAGGTTCTCGCAAGCCGAACCGCAACGCCCCTATTGTGCCACTCCGAAGCCGGTTTCCTGTCTTCCGTCGCCGCAGTAATCTTCATCATACTAATCCTGCGCTCCACATGGCTCGATATTCGTAAATTTTTCAACCAAAGCCAATTTCAAAACTCCGCGTGAACCGCGTCGGGAGCGCAGGCGCGGCAGACGGGTGGTCTTGATGAAATTGCCTCATCCCCCTTGTCTTATGGCGGAGACGGGCTAGATTACATCCTTTCGAGTTTTTATCGAGCAGTTCAGCGAAAGAGGGAATTTTTTTGATGATCAGTAATTTGTTGAGGAGAATCCGCAGGAGGTCGGTTGAACCGTTCGTGCCTCCAGACCATTCGGCGAGGGAGAAGAGCCAAAAGATTGAGATAGTCAGAGGCGGAGAGGCAAAAGTCCATGGCACCACTTCTCCCAAAAGCCCAGGACAGCATTCCCGTCGGCAGAAAAAATCCACCCAATTGAAAAGGCATCCGAGCCAGCGAGAGGAGACAGGCAGGGCAAAACATGTCCCACCACCACATGAGCATATCCCGACAACACCGGTGAATATACCGGAAATCACCCCCCCTCCCCCAGTGGACGGGAAAACACGGTTCTCGGACTTCCCGCTGGAGCCCCCGATCCTAGCCGCATGCCAAGAGCTGGGGTTCAAGTACTGCACACCTGTCCAGGAAAAGTCTCTGCCGCATCTGCTCAACGGCCTGGACCTTACCGGCAAGGCTCAGACAGGCACCGGAAAGACGGCAGCATTCCTTATCACCGCCATCAACCGTTTCTTGCGGAATCCGCAAAAGTCCCCCGTCCCCGGAACATGCCGGACACTTGTCCTGGCCCCTACCCGCGAACTCGCCATCCAGATACACAAGGACGCACAGGAGCTCTCGATGTTTGCCGGCCTGCGGAACCTCGCGGTTTTCGGGGGAATGGACCATGCCAGACAACGCGCACAGCTTCAGCATCCGCTGGACATAGTCGTCGGGACACCAGGAAGAATAATTGACTTCTCCAGAAGCAACGACCTCAAACTCAACAAGGTCGAGATACTTGTGATTGACGAGGCCGACAGGATGCTCGACATGGGCTTCATCCCCGATGTCAGGCGAATTGTCGGCAAGCTGCCCCCCGCGGGGGAAAGGCAGACAATGTTCTTCAGCGCCACTTTTGACACAAAGATACTCCGCTTGGTCTCCTCATGGCTGGTCAACCCTGTATCAGTCGAGGCCGAGGCCGACAACATCGTCTCCAATCTCATTGACCAGACCTTCTTCTCCGTCACCCGAGAGGACAAACTCAAGCTGCTCAGGTGGATTCTGAAAAACGACAATGTCGAGAGGATGCTCGTGTTCGTCAACCGAAAGGACATCGCAAATTCCCTGGTCTCGACACTCAAGAGGCAGGACATAGCCTGCAGCCTCCTTTCAGGCGATGTGCCCCAGAAGCAGAGGATAAGCATACTCGAGAGCTTCAGGAAGGGAAATACACGGGTAATAGTCGCAACCGACGTGGCCGCAAGAGGGATCCATGTTGAGGATGTATCGCACGTCGTGAACTATGATCTTCCCTATGAGCCGGAGGACTACGTACACCGCATCGGACGCACGGGAAGGGCAGGGAAAAAGGGCAAATCAATCAGCTTCCTCTGCGAATACGGGTCTTTTGTGATCCCCGAGCTGGAAAAAATTCTCGGCCATCCCATCCGTTCGGTACAACCCGATGAGGGAATGCTATTGCACTGAGGCGGCGTGGCGGCGTTGAATACACTGATTCTAACATCGATCGAGCCGGAGGAGATGACGGCATTCAAATCTCTCCCGGGGCATTTTCTCGCTTCGCCTCAGGAGAGTCCCCCGTTCAACCTCCTCAAGGCGGCCGGGATGGCGGAGAATAACGACTGCCCGCTCATACTCGATCTCGGCGCATGCCGCCCTTCCGAGTCAATCGCCGGAATCGCCGCCTCGGTCGCCGCGGCCACACCCTCCCCGACCGAGATAACCGTCATACATGGAGGCAGCAGAGGCAGCACTCCCTCCCCTAATGCCAAAAGAGCCGCATTTTTGATCCAGATGCTCACCGGAGAGGATGTTTGCGGATTCCGCAGCAAGACCCGGATTTACCCCGCGAAACTGCTTCTCGGCATTGATCCTGTATGCTTCGGCTGCAAGGATTTCTTTTCTGAGGTTCTTGTGCTGGGATCACGCGCCGGATACAAAGTTTCATGCGTCGAGGCGGATGCCTGCGGCAGTCCTGACATGGCTCCTGTGCCCGGGGTGCTTTTTTTCCTCCGACATATGTTGCGCCGCCTCCTCCCGTGGCCATCCAAAAGACTTTGCAAAAAAAACTTCAAACGAGAGAAAATGATGGATTTCCTCCTTCACCCAATCGAATTCCTGAAATTCCTTCTCAAAGAGAACGCATCCCCCGAAGGCCTCGCGCTAGCAGCAGCAGCAGGCATGTTCCTCGGCACCCTTCCACTGCTCGGGTTGCACACCGCAGCCATCATCTATGTCAGCATCAAACTCAGGCTGAACAAGATCCTCGCCGTCAACATCAGCCACCTTTGTATGCCCCCGCTGGTCCCGCTCGCATGCATACAGACCGGATATTACATCCGCCACGGACAATGGCTCACATCCGCATCATTCCATACCGTCCTGGCCGAAGCGCATCTAAGGCTGCTCGAATGGTTCCTGGGCGCTCTTATCCTTGCCCCGTTCAACGCCGTATTCTTTGCGGCAACAACATACCTCGTGGCCAAAGCCCTAAGACACCCCGTATCAAAATAAACCCAGAGAGCCAACTTCAAAACTCCCCGTGGCCGCGTGGAGTTCTGAAATTGACTCATGAACATAGTTCGTGCCAGGAGATGTGCCCGTCCTTACAAATGGGCTGAGAGCGGCTACGACCAGCTTGCAGCAATGAGGCTGCACAACTTGACCATACAAAACATTGTTCCCCGGCTCCCCGTTCGCCATCCTTGTCAAGTGTTCACGCTTTGCAAGCCATCCTTGAACGGCCGGCGAATCCATGTCGGTGGTGAATACTATCGAGAGCTTTTCTTGCCGCATGTGGGTTGACTTATGTTTGCGAGGATATAATTTAACGACCTGTCGGCTTAGGCACCCGGAATGACGGAACGTTGTCCAAGGAGAAAGCGTGTCCGGCATGTGATGTGCAAGATAATACTCGATGATACTGATTTTCTCTGGAGAAAAAGAATGCGCCAGACTCCTGAGCCAGGGAAGCACCTGTTGTTCTTCCGAGGTGACACGATATCATTCACCCTCGATATGGACTCACCCCTCAAGGGCAAAGCATTCGTCAGGACAAACATCGGCAACGCGCAGATACAGCACGACGAGATAATCAGAAGCGTCGAGTCGGACATACCCTCCGACGGCATTGACTGGCATGACATCCAGATGTCAACCGACGACAACAAGACCTTCCGGATAACAATTGCTCTTGCCGAAGTCGGACATTTCGAGGCCAAATGCTTCTTCTGCACCGAGGACTCAGAGGAAACCTTCTGGTGCGACGGAGACAACGTCCACATAAACGTGGACCCGGCAAACTACTGCTCCGCAAACAGCATCTACTGCGCATTCATCAGGCAGTTCGGTGTCAACAAGTGTCTCCCGGTGTCAGACAAAACTCACATCTATGTCCGCGACATCTCCAGACTCGACGAGGCAGGTTTCACTGTCATACCAAAATCCGGAACCTTCAGGGACTTCCAGAAGGAGCTCGACTTCATATTCGACACACTGCACTGCAGGATCATACACCTGCTCCCGATAAACCCCGTCCCTACGACCTACGGCAGGATGGGGCGCTACGGAAGCCCCTACGCAAGCCTCGACTACACCGCAATTGACCCCGCACTCGCCGAGTTCGACCGCAAAGCCACACCTCTCGAACAGCTCTACAGCCTCGTTGACGACATACACATGAAGAAGGGCAAGGTCATACTTGACATCGCCATCAACCACACAGGATGGGCATCCAAGATCCACGAGACCAATCCCGAGTGGCTCAAACGGGACTCCACCGGCAAAATAGTCTCCCCGGGCGCATGGGGCACGACGTGGGAAGACCTCACCGAGCTCGACAAGGACAGGCCGGAGCTCTGGAAATACTTCGCAAACGTTTTCACCACATGGTGCGAGAGGGGGATTGACGGCTTCCGCTGCGATGCCGGGTACATGATACCCGCGCACGTCTGGGAATACATCATCGCCAAGGTCAGGAAGCAGCATCCTGACACGATATTCCTCCTCGAGGGGCTGGGCGGCGACCCGAAGATCACAAGCGACCTTCTCGACCATGCAAACATGAACTGGGCATATTCCGAACTCTTCCAGAACTACGACTCCGGCCAGATCAAGAACTACCTGCCAGAGGCTCACAAGACCAGCCTTTCGGACGGGCTGATGGTACACTACGCCGAAACCCATGACAACGAGCGAATCGCGGCAAAATCGCATGTCTACGCGAGAATGCGCACAACCCTGTGCGCCCTCGCCGCCCCGGCCGGCGCATTCGGATTCGCGAACGGTGTCGAATGGTTCGCAACGGAAAAGATCGATGTCCACGAGTCATCGGCATTGAACTGGGGCTCGGGAAAAAACCAGATCAAGAACATCGCCAGGCTGAATCTCATACTCGCCACGCACCCAGCGTTCATCGCCGGGGGGCATCTCAAGGTCATCACGGCGGAGGGCACCGACAAGAAATTCACCACAGATATCCTCGGATTCCTGAGAACTTCAAAGAAAAACAAACATCCCCTGCTAGTGCTCTGCAACCTCAACTGCGAGCAGAAGACAAGGATATGCTTCCCTGAGGACACACTGAACTCTTTCAAACGCCGGACAGAAATGGGTGTGTCGAGATCCCAGATTCACCCTCCTCTTTTCGACATGCTGACCGAGAAAGAGTGGAAGCTAGACCCCTACGACGACTTTGCGTTGTCGGCACTGCTCGACCCCGGGCAGATCATTTGCCTAACATCAGAGCTCGCACCGTTGAGGGCGGTAAGGAACGCCGAAAGACTCAAGTCCTTCGACCCCGAGTACAACATCCTTCAGCAGGCCCGGGCGATGGTGATGGACCTCCTCCCGGTACTGGGAATGATGACCATAAGCTCCGCAAGCGACGAGCAGATACAAGACCTCGCCGCGGCGTTGCTGCAGGACCCGAGGGGGAACTTCGCATCCCTTTTCGACAGCTCAAGTGAAATCCCCTTGGTCTCGTGGAGGTGTCCGGAGGACCTCGGCAGGCAAGTCATGGTGCCGCCAGGACATGCGCTCTTCATCTCCGCGACATCACGATTCAGAGTGGAAATCGGAAATTCAATGAACATCATCATACAAAGGGACAGCCTCGAGGATGCCGCAGGCAACAATTTCATCATACTCCCCCCGTTCCCCCTGAAACAACAGGACCAGAGGCTGACCCTTAAAATCTCTCGCTTCGGAGAGCAAAGCCTTTGCAGGGA
This sequence comes from Victivallales bacterium, assembly GCA_016930955.1. Classification (GTDB taxonomy): domain Bacteria; phylum Verrucomicrobiota; class Lentisphaeria; order Victivallales; family JAADHT01; genus JAFGFR01. The sequence goes on from JAFGFR010000281.1 coordinate 7,738, forward strand.
GTCTTCCGAGATCATCGTCCTGTCCAATGGAGACCATGTCGGCCAACTGTTGCTGTCGAACCGCGATATCCGCAGATCCCATGCCACCTTCCTCTCGACCAACCGGCGCGGGGCGATGTTGCACATACCAGTCAGCTTCTCGTCACTGCAGAGCCGATATGACGCAATCCTCGCCGCGAACCTCCACAAGGACTACCCGGTGGACCGCAGGGTCATGTGGTCAACATGCAGGATGTGGATCAAGAACCAGACCCATGTCCAGACACTATCGAGGCAGCACATATCATTCTTCCGGCTCATGGCCGACGGGAAGGGATGCTGGAATTTCCACATACCTGCCGGGCCAGGGAAGTTCGTGGACATCAGGATAACAATGTCCATGATGGACGACCGCGAGACATCGAGGGTCGAGATCGAGAGACTCGCCTCGGACAACGCAAAAAACTTCATCGAGGACGACTCGCCAGTGACTCTGGGCATACGCGTGGACATCGAGGACAGATCGTTCCACAACATCACCAAGGCGATCGCCAAGACCAGAGAGGAATGGCCAAAGGCCGTCAAGCATTCAGAGGACTCGTTCTCGTTCTCCCCCACGCCGCCGAACTCTCTAGTCGTCAGGGCGGCAAAGTCTCCAGCACACAAGGACAAATCCAAAAACGACCTCCCGGTGTTCAAACGCAGCGACGAGTGGCTCACCGACATCGAGAGGCCGCTGGAGGCCGAGAGAGGTCTCCAGAACCGCACAGACCTCTTCTCCCCGGGATACTTCGAGATCAAGCTCGTCGCGGGGGATTTCGCGATACTGCAAGGCGACATCGCGACGGCCGAAGACCAAGAGATCGAGTTCAAAATCGAGCCACGCCACGTCAATCACGACAAGATTGACTCGTTCGCTAAAATCTTGGAACAAAGCATGATGAACTTCGTCGTCAAGAGAGACGATCTCAAGACAGTAATAGCCGGCTATCCGTGGTTCCTGGACTGGGGCAGGGACACCCTGATATGCGCGAGAGGTCTCGTCAAGGCCGGATTCAAAGATGATGTCGCAAGCATCATACTTGCCTTTGCGAGATTCGCGGAGAACGGCACATTGCCGAACATAATCCACGGTGCCGAAGTGGGCAACCGCGACACCTCCGACGCGCCTCTCTGGCTCTTCACCGCATGCTCAGACTTCATCCGTGAATTCCCAGAACATGATCTGCTGTCGCAAAAAATTCCCGGCAAGGACACCTCACTGCTGCAAGTGCTCGAGAAGATAGCCGAATCATATATCTCCGGCACACCCAACGGGATCGAGGTGGATGCATCCTCGGGGCTCGTCTTCAGTCCGTCGCACTTCACATGGATGGACACCAACCACCCCGCCGGGACCCCTCGCGAGGGCTACCCAGTGGAGATACAGGCGCTTTGGTCGGCCGCGCTCCAGCTCCTCACAGACAGCACCGGGGACAAAAAATGGTCCGACATGGCAGAAAAGACCAGGACATCGGCGTTGAAGCTCTTTGTCAACGATGAAGGCTGGCTCTCGGACTGCCTGCATGCCCCCAAGGGCACCCCGGCCGAAAAGGCCGTCAAGGACGACGCGCTCAGACCAAACCAGCTTCTCGCAATAACTCTCGGGCTCGTCCAGGACCGCGGAATTCGCAGAAAAATCCTCGAGGCAACCTCGTCTTTGCTAGTCCCCGGGGCGATCAGAAGCCTCGCGAACCGCCCGGTGAATACCCCCATAGAGATAAAGGACAGCTCAGGCAAGCTCCTAAACGACCCGCACAACCCCTACTGGGGACGCTACGAAGGGGACGAGGACACCAAGCGCAAGCCCGCCTACCACAACGGCACCGCGTGGACCTGGCTCTTCCCGTCATGGCCGGAGGCACACTTCATCACATACGGCGACAATGGCCGGCAGACCGCAAAATCCATCCTCTTCTCCGCGCACTCCCTGCTTAAGACCGGATGCATAGGCAATATCCCAGAGATTCTCGACGGCGACGCACCGCACAGACAGAGAGGATGCGACGCACAGGCATGGGGCGCAACAGAGATATTCAGAGTCTGGCAATTGCTGAACAAATGACAAAGACTCTCTCAAATGCTTCTCTTCAAAGACTTCATCCTGCAGAAACATAGGAAACCCCTATACCGCGTCCCGCTAAGCCTTGCGATCCCCTGCCCTCACAGAGTCGGGAACAAAGGTCGGGGCTGCCTGTTCTGTCCAGAGAACGGCGCACAAGCAAGGCATATCAGGCACTCGATGGATCTGCCGGAGCAGGTCGAGAATGGCATAGCCTTCGTCCGCAGGCGCTACGGCAAGGACTGCGGCCTGATCGCGTACCTCCAGTCATTCACCAACACAAACGACTCCGCAGAGAACCTAGAGAAAGTGTACTCGCAAATACTCGGTCTGGCCGACTTCGAGATGCTGATAATCTCGACCCGCCCGGACTGCCTGCCGGATGACGTGCTCGACTACCTGCAGAAACTCAACTCAAAACACGACCTCTGGATCGAGATCGGTGTCCAGACCGCGAACGACAGGACTCTGGAGCTGATGAACCGCCAACATACATTTGGGGATGTCGAGGATGCCGTCCGAGAACTCCACGCCAGGGGGATCAAGTCCGCCGCCCATGTCATCCTCGGCCTCCCCGGCGAGGACACGGCGGACTTCAGAGACACCGCAGCAAAAATATCGAGACTCCCCTTCTCCGCAATGAAGATACACAACCTGCTGATCCTGAAAAACACCCCAATGGCCTCGATCTACCATCGCCAACGCAAGAAAATGCCCACAGACATCCCCGAGATCAGGCCCCTGAACGAATACGAGTACGCCGAAATCCTCGCCGACTTCATCCGGCACATCCCGGAAGACTGGCCGCTCATGCGTGTGATGACTGACGCACCAAAGGAGGATATCATCGCACCAAAATGGTGGATGAAAAAAGGACAATTCCTCGAGTTCCTAAAAAACAAGCTCGCGGCAGACGACACCAACTCATTATTGCCGGAGGTCATGACCGCCGACGGGTCCAAGACATTGTATCACCCGACCTACAGACAGCATTTCCACTCCCTCGCCGGCGCCGTGTCAGAGGCAAAAAATAAATTCATCGCCCCCTGCAAAATCCGCAAATTGCTGAAAACAAGGAAGACCGTCAGAATCCTCGACATCGGATTCGGCCTGGGTGTCAACGCGCTCGAGGCAGCGAAACTCGCCAATAATGTCAGGGCGGGCAGGCTCGTGATAACCTCACTCGAAAAAGACATCAAGACCATCCACATCGCCGCACAGAAGAGCCCGCAAAACCATGCGCTCGCGAATCTCGCGAAAACCCTTCATCATAAGGACAAGTTCTCTGAGATAAGAATCATCCCGGGCGACGCAAGGGAAACCCTGGGCAAAATCAAAACCAAATTCCACGCCGTCTTCCTCGACCCCTTCTCCCAC
>JAFGFR010000282.1 GCA_016930955.1 Victivallales bacterium
ATTTGTTTTGTGGGGGCGGGGGGCTTTCACAAGGCCTGACAGATTCCGGAATCGAGATAATCGCAGCACTTGACAACTGGCCGGCAGCAATTGCGTTCTACTCGAGGAATATAACAGGGCATCCTGCTAAGCCTTTGGATTTGTCAGATGTCGAGAAGACTGTTGGAATAATCAGAGTCCTCTCTCCCGACCTCATCGTCGGCGGACCTCCCTGCCAAGACTTCTCATCTGCCGGGAAAAGGATCGAAACCGGCGAGCGGGCTAATCTGACGATCTCTTTTGCCTCAATAGTTTGCGAGGTCAAACCAATGGCATTCATCATGGAAAATGTTGACAGAGCCCAAAAGACAAGGACTTTCAAACAGGCCCTGGAGATGTTCAAACACTCTGGGTACGGAATAACAGAGACTGTTCTTGATGCCTCTCTATGTGGAGTGCCTCAAAAACGCAAAAGGGTGATTGTCTTCGGAGTTCTTGGAGCCAAGAATAATACAATTATACCTATAATAATTAAAAAACAGTCGAAAAAGCCGATGACTGTTCGTGATTGCCTTGGGGACAGCCTTGGCATTGATCATTATTATCGCCATCCGAGAAGCTATGCAAGACGAGGCATCTTCAGCATTGACGAGCCAAGCCCTACTGTGCGCGGTGTCAACCGCCCCCTGCCTCAAGGATACCCAGGCCATCCGGGAGACACCGCCGACAAGGGTTCCCATATACGCCCGCTGACCACAAAGGAGAGAAGCCTTATTCAGACGTTCCCTGAGACTTGGGATGTCTCTGGAAACAAGTCAGACGTTGAGCAGATAATTGGCAATGCAGTCCCGGTAAAGCTCGGGGAATTTGTCGGTCAATGTCTTCTTGAATTCTTGTCGAACCGGCAGCAATATGAATACGCCGAGCTTGACAACAAAGGTGAATGCGTTCTTTTTGAGCAGAAGCGCGCCTACAGGGCATCTGGAATGAGTGCCTGACGAAAGGCGCCGGTGATATATTTGCAGTTTTCTGCCTTCGGGCATTGCGTTTTCCTGAAAACACATTAATTTAGCGCCTCTGCCCTGTCGGAGGCTTCTGCGTGCCATCCTGAGGGGCCGAAGGTTGCCCGTTCCAGGACGTTCATGCTGGACAATCCATGAGCTGTCTCCCGGAAGTCGGATGCTCTGTCTGTAAAATTCTTGTCACATATGGAGTCGTTATGAAAGTGCCGTTGTTGGACCTCAAGGGGCAATATGCCGAGATCAGGGAAGAAGTCATGTCAGCGGTCGAGGAGGTCTGCGCGAGCCAGTATTTCATTCTCGGCCCGAAGGTCGAGCAGCTCGAGTCGGAGATGGCGACATACTGCGGTGCGGGCTACTCTGTCGGGGTGTCCTCCGGCTCGGATGCGCTGATAATCGCCCTCATGGCTGAGTGCGTCGGGCCAGGCGACGAGGTCATCACCACGCCCTTCAGCTTCTTCGCCACATGCGGGGCAATCGTGCGCGTCGGCGCCAAGCCGGTGTTCGTTGACATCCAGCCCGGGACATTCAACATAGACCCCGAGCTGATCGAGAAGAAGATAACCCCGAAGACCAAGGCGATCATCCCCGTGCACCTCTACGGGCAGTGCGCCGAGATGGGAAGGATCATGGAGATCGCCGAGAAGCACAACCTGATAGTCATCGAGGATGCCGCCCAGGCAATCGGGGCGGAATACGAAGGGCAGAGGGCAGGAAGCATCGGCCACTACGGGTGCTTCTCGTTCTTCCCGAGCAAAAACCTCGGCGCTTTCGGCGACGGAGGCGCAGTGACGACCAACGACGAGGAAAAATACAAGCTGCTCAAGATATTCAGGAACCACGGCTCGGAGCCAAAGTACTACCACAAGTTCATCGGCGGCAACTTCCGCCTCGACGCACTGCAGGCAGCGATACTCTCAGTCAAACTGAAGAAACTCGACTCATGGAGCGCAGCAAGACAGCGCAACGCGGCAGAATACAGAAGCATATTCTCATCATCCCCTGTCGCAAAACAGGTACAGCTCCCGATCAAGGCCGAGCATAGCACCAGACACGTCTACAACCAGTTCTGCATTCTGCTCCCAAAAGGCACCAGGGACACCGTCAAGCAAGGACTGCTGGACGCAGGTGTCGGCGTGGATGTATACTATCCCGTCCCGCTTCACATGCAGGAATGCTTCTCCTCTCTCGGGCATAAGAAAGGCGACATGCCCGTGAGCGAAGATGCAGCCGCAAGGATCATGGCCCTCCCGATCTTCCCGGAGTCCACTCGCGAGCAAAGAGAATACGTCGTCTCGACCATCACAGACATACTGCAGAAAATATAGCATCATATTCCCCGGACCGACCCAATGGCCAGAAAAAAAGAACATTACGAGTTCAAGGCCCAGAGCTATCTGAGGCTGCTTAAGTATGCCGCACCATACAAGCTGAGGCTGACCATCGGCATCATCGCAGGATTCACCGTCGCTGGGTCGCTGTTCGGCAGCTTCATGCTCATCCCCTCGATCATCAAAGGCGTCGTGCCGGAGGGAAACGACACCAAGATGCGCGACGAAAAGGCCGAGGCCGTCCTCCAGGCCGTCGAGAATCCATCGTTGGCTACCCGTCAGCAAAAACTCGAGGCGGCTTCCGAAGCCCTTCAGTCAAAAAAAAGCCCCGACATCCGCCAGAAGGTCGAAGACTTCAAAAACAAGGCAAAGTCATACGGGATCACTCTCCCGATAGTGTACCACAACAACACTCTCGTCCTCGACGGCCCGGTCAGGCTCTCCGTCAAGATCGAGGACGAGCAGGGGAAAATGCACTGGCAGTTCTTCTCCATCTTCGTCGTGGGATTCATCATGCTATGGTTCATGAAGAACCTAGCCACATACATAAACCGCTACTGCACCAGATGGGTCGGGACAAAGGTCGTCGCGGACCTTAGGAACGAGATATTCTCGAAACTCCTCAACCAGTCGCTCAGGTTCTACGGCAAGATTGATGTCGGACAGCTCATCAGCAGATGCACAAACGACACCGCCGCAATCGAGAGCGCGGTGGCAAACACCATCGCCGACGCCACAAGATGCCCGCTCGAAATAATCGCCTGCGGCACCGCAATCATATACTTCAGCGCAAAGAACAACACCATCGCACTCCCCGTGATACTCTTCATCGGCCTGCCGGTGGCAATACTCCCGCTCATCATTCTCGGCAGAAAAATCAGACGCATCTACAGAAAATCTTTCGCTAATATCGCCATGGTCGTCTCCAGGATGCACGAGATATTCACCGGAATACTCATCGTCAAGGCATACAACGCCGAGGAAAAAGAAAACCAAATATTCAGAAGCGTAAACAGGAAGTATTTCCGCAATGTCATCCGCGCAATCAGGGCAGAGCTGCTCATGGCACCATCCATGGAGGTCGTGGCTGTCACAGCAACACTCGTGTTCCTCGTCTACAGCTACGCACAAGGCGTCACAATCAACACCCTGGCCCAGCTCATGATCCCCGCATTCATGGCATACCAGCCCATAAAGCAGCTCGCCAAGATCAGGACATATGCCGAGCGAAGCATGGCCGCCGCCGACAGATACTTCGACCTCATAGACACCGACACCAGCATCAAGGAGGCCCAAAACCCAGTACCTCTGGACTCCTTCAACTCCGAAATCAAGTTCAACGATGTCGTATTCTCATACGGCGACACCCTGATTCTCGACAAACTCAACCTCACAATCAAAAAAGGCGAGGTCGTCGCAGTCGTCGGCGAGACAGGCTCCGGCAAGACCACCATGGCAAACCTCATCGCAAGATTCTACGACACAAACTCAGGATCAATCACCATAGACGGCACAGATGTCAGAGATATAGAAATAACCTCCCTGAGAAACCTCATCGGCATCGTGACCCAGGACGCCATCCTATTCAACGACACCATCGCCAACAACATCGC
>JAFGFR010000283.1 GCA_016930955.1 Victivallales bacterium
ACCTTGCAAAGATGATCCTTTCACCGTCAATGGCCACGCCGACAGCTTTCTCGAGGAAATCCTCATGGTGCGGCCCATGCCTGTGCGATTCCTCCTCGAGATAGACTTGCATCTGTTTTTTCGCGTTCTCAATATCTTTTTTTGAGGAAAGTTTCCCAGGCGCCTTGTACTCTATCACCACATAACCATAGACGGCATCCATGCGCTTCTTCGTCACGGTTGTCGTTTTTTCATATGCGGCGATTTCAACGTCAATCCCGATCTGAATGAATTGCCTGCGCAAAAGCGGTTCCAGGCGCATCTTCAGGTCTTCCTCGCTGGCAGCCAATCGAGAGCTCGAGACTATCTCATCTGCTAATTTGGCTGTATCTATTTGCCAATGTTCTTTCTTGCTCATATTCGCTCATAATTGTTCTTCTGGCCAGCGGGATGTATTAAGGCACTTAACCAAATCTCATCCTTGGACTATACGGGGGGGAAGAAGTGAAATCAAGGCGGCAATAAAAAAATGCTGGATTTCCGGAAACAATTTCCACCTGCCATGCCGCCGCGCTAAACGTAAACAAACTCTGCCGCGTCTGCGCCCCCAACGCGGTTCACGCGGAGTTTTGTAATTCACCCATGAGAAGTGAACTGTCAGACCTCATATGCGGCGACGCTGCTTGCAAATCTGTCTGTGCGAGGTTAGATTTGTCGAATGAAGCAAGGGTTTATTGGAGAGGCAGATGGGGGGCTTGATTGCCATGAACCTAAATGAAGCGGTAAAATCTCGAAGAACGGAAGTTTGAAATTGCTCTAGTATGAATGTTCTGAGCAGCCGGCATTGATAATGAATTCGGAACCAATATTTAATCCTGCACTTTCTTCTCTGGTTGTTTTCTGCGGCGGCACGGGGGGGCATTTTTATCCTGGGTTGAGCGTTGCACGGGCTTTCATCGAGATGGGCGGGGCTGCGGAGCTTTGTTTGGGTGGCAAGAGGGCATTGGGTCAGTCAGAGCTCGCAGCGTCGCATTCCGTGCCCTGCCGTATTGTCGGGGGCATTGTTCCCCCAGGTGGGCTGGCTGGCAGGCTGAAGTTCTGCGTGTATTTGCTTCCGAGGGTGATGGAGCTGCGGGCCTGTTTACGAGAGCGCAAGCCTGACTTTGTGCTTGGCATGGGCAGCTACACGTCCATCCCTGCGGTTCTTGCAGCGCGCAGTCTTGGGATAAGGGTTTTCCTTCACGACGGCAACTCGTGCATCGGCAGGGCGAACATTTTTCTTTCGAGGTTTGCTGAGGGAATAGGGCTGGCCTTCCCTGCGGTGAACGCCGACAAACTCAAGTGCCCGCATGTCATCACCGGGATGCCCTTGAGGCCGGAGACCAGCCCGGAGCATGTGCGTGAAAAGTATGGTGACGATGCGAAGGCCGCTGCCGCCAAGGTTTTCGGGATGGATTTCTCGTCTGGAAGTCCGCTGGTACTGGTTTTTGGCGGGAGCCAGGGGGCGGCGGTGTTCAACGAGCGCGTGCCGGAGGCCTTGACGCTGTTGGGCGACAGGGATTATCAGATCGTGCATATCAGCGGGAAGGGAGGTGTGGATAAGGTCTCGGAGAAATATGCCGGCTTGGCCGTGCAACATCTCATCATCGAGGGGACTGAGGAGATGGGCCTGTTGTACGCGGCATCGGATCTCGTCGTCTGCAGGGCCGGGGGCAGCACCGTGGCAGAGCTGGCATTGTTCGGGAAGTGCGCCATTTTGATACCTTATCCGCATGCCTCGGACGACCATCAGCGGATCAACGCGGAGCACTATACATCTCTCGGGGCTTCGGTTGTGATAGGGGAGAACGACTGCTCGCCTGAGCGATTGGCCGATGCGATTTCTGGCTTCCTCGACAATAGGGATCAACTTGCCGCGGAGGCCCTTGATGCCAAAGCCCTATCTCATCCCGATGCCGCCTGCGCGGTGCTGAGGATGATTTTGTTCAGAATTCGGGTGGGAATGTGACTTCAATGCCGAACTTGTTTTGCATCATGTCCCTTGATGTCTTGAAATATCTGACTGACTCGGTGAAGAAGGGGCAGTTTTCGGATCGGGAGTTTGCGAGGATGAAGTGGAATGATTTAATGGCCTGCTTGCAGATTTGCGCGCCTTTTTCCTTGCTGGTGCAGGCGGAAGCCTTTTCGAGGCATATTCTCCCGTTGAGGTAGTGTGCCTCGACGGCATTTTCCGTGCCGGGGTCTGTAAGTCGTTTCCAATTGGCTTCTATTATTGCGGCGGCTTCATCTGTCCTTCCGGCGAGCAGGAGTCCGCGGGTTTTATTGATTATCTCGACATTGTTCAATGAGGGTCGACAAACTTCTTCCACGGGGATTTCGTATTTTTCAGTTTCATTGTCCTGGTCTTTTCCGCTGTCCATAGTTTCTTCTTTTGTTTCGGGTGGGGCGGGAGGCGTGGCTGCGGATTTCGCAACAACTTGTCCGGCCTCTGGGCTATCGGGCAATTTCCTTGCAGAGGAATTCACGCAAGAGCTTGCGAAAGCCGCAAGTGAAACCGCGGCGATTGTTGCTGCAAAAGCTGAGATGGCACTGCTGCCCGACCCGAAATTCATCATCTGTTGTCGTAGACTCTAGTTCCGAAGTTCAAGTTCAACAGGCAGTCCGAGCGGGCAAAGACCTTGACGTTTCGTATGGTATACGGCAGGAAGCCCTCGGACTCGACAGTGAGATTGTAGGTCCCGGGGGGGATCTTCTGTGTCTGGTAGACAAGCAGCCTTGCCGGGTGCTTGTACGTGTAGAGGGTTTTGCCGTCCGCGGTCTGCTTGATTGAGATGGTGAACAACGTGTCGGGAGTATTTTTTATTTCCCCGATAATCCTGCCGCCGTCGCGCCAGGCATCCGAGCTGCGTTTGATGTATTTGGGCTCCTCGTGGTAGATCTCGCTGAATTTGCCGCGTGCCTGGGATACAGCACTCGATGCCGTCAGCGCCAAGGCCAGCGCCAGCAGAAAAGTTTTAAATCTCACTTCTCCTCCTTCTTGTTCGGGCTTGACATCTTCACGTCAGGATCACGACGGCATTATCCGTCCTTCCAGATAAGTCACTATATCCCAGCAATCCCACAAGTCAAGCACAGGGGGACTGGAAAAAGTTCACTTGGATCTTCGAGCACCCTTCGTGGCAGCGTTTTTGTGTGAATTGCAAGTTGTATCCTTGCCGAAGCGGGGTAATGTAAGGGTGTTTGCAGGTTGATGCATGCCTGCAGTCGGTTTCAAAATTACAGATTGCATACTGTGTTGCTGGATGTTCAGAGGAAGATTTCATGGTAGAGCCAGTTTCAAAACTCCGTGTAAACCGCGTTGGGAGCGCCTTCTGCCGTGCCTTCGCCCCAACCCTTTGGTCGGCAGGCTCTTTTGGCGCGAATGCCACGCCGTTGCGGTCGGGACAGACTAGGCAGGTATGCCCACTTCCGCGTCGGCGTGGCCTCGCATCCAAAAAGGCAAGCCGCGCGGCCACGGGGAGTTTTGAAATTGGCTCGGCAATGACGATAACGGAGAAGATACTTGCGAGGGCTGCGCATAGGGATTTTGTCTCGCCGGGGGACAACATCTGGGTGGATGCCGATGTTCTGATGACTCATGACGTGTGTGGCCCGGGGACAATCGGGGTCTTCAAGAGGGAATTTGGCGGGGATGCCAAGGTCTGGGATACGGAGAGGGTGGTGATCATCCCGGATCACTACATCTTCACCTCAGACGAGAAATGCCGGAGGAATGTTGATGATCTCAGGAAGTTCGTGTGTGAGCAGGGACTGAGGTATTTCTACGATCCGGGCACCGAGTCTTATTCCGGGGTATGCCATGTCACCTTGCCGGAGAAGGGGCACTGCCGTCCTGGCGAGGTGTTGTTCGGGACGGATTCGCACACCTGCA
>JAFGFR010000284.1 GCA_016930955.1 Victivallales bacterium
GAGTAAAAAGGCTCCAATTCGCTTGCTTTCAGGTGGAAAGTTGGTGGTTGCTTCACATAACGGCCAGCTTCACATAATTCTTGATCCAGTAAACCACTTCGGGGTCGGGTCTGAGACACTCGGAGACTGTCCAGTACTGACCCCGAACTCAAAATGAGGATGGAGACATGGTGCAATGCGGCAACCGAAGGGTTAAATCTCAAAAATTCTTCTAACCCAAAAAGTGAAAGTTCAACTAGTCTTAAAGCTTTATATGCAAATGTGTTAACTGTCATTTTCGAGATTTAGCTGCTTCATTTAGGTTGATTGCTGGTTTGCTTGTGCCAGTTTGACCAGTTCCCGTGTGAGCTCCTCGATGTCGCCTGCTCCGACTACCGCGAGAAGCTCATTGGGATGTGTTGTTGCCAGGAGTTCCCGAGCCATCTCTCCCCATGGCTTTGCGCTGTAGCGGGTGTTTGCCCCTGTTTCCTCGGCAAGAGTTTCTGAGGTTATTGCCCCTGGCTGGCTCCATGCGGAGAAGACCGGGACGACAACCGCCTCGTCTGCCTTGCGAAGTTCGCAGGCGAACTGCTTGAGATATTTCTCCATCCGGGCGTAACGATGAGGTTGGAAGACCACCCGCAACCATCTTCCTGCATATGCCGAACGCAATGCTGAAAGAGCGGCCCTCAGCTCCGTGGGGTGATGCGCGTAGTCCTCCACTATGACAATATTGTATGATCTGTACCTTAATGACATGCGTCTCTCGACTCCGGGGAACTTGCGGACTTCGCAAAGTGCCTGTTCCCGCGGTATGCCCAGTTCTACCGCGCACTCTACAGCCAGAGATGCGTTGTCCCTCTGGAAATCGCCCCATCTGTTTCCTGACGAAAGGGAGGCATCGCGGGCGACAGCTTTTGTGTCGGGGTGAGATTTCAAAAAATCATCGAGGAGAGTGTTGCTTGTGTAGAGTATTCTTCTGGACCGTGAGGCCAGTTTTGCGAAATTCGCAAGCAATGCCTCTTCGCCCCCGAAATTCCACGCATGGTCGTCGTCAATGTTTGTCAACAGAAGAATATCACACCGGAGCAATACCTGGGTCCCGTCGCTTTCGTCCGACTCTGTGACGAAGACGCAGCCGTCACCCGCATCGGCGGACGCTTCCCATCCGCTGACCCCGCCACCTATCATGTAGCCCGGCGACATGCCGCAGGACTTGAGTATATGAGCCAGCATCGCTGTGACGCTCGTCTTCCCGTGTGATCCCGCCACTGCTGCAACGGCCTCGTACTCCGCCGCCAGACGGGCCAGCATCTCCCCTCGGGAAATGCACTCGTGCCCCGACTCCAGAGCTTTGCGAAGCTCGCAGTTGTCCTCGCGCACCGCGGATGATCTGACGACCAGCAAGGGCGAAACCTCAGGGATGTTTCCCGGCGAATGACCCTTGATGGCAATTGTGCCGTTCCGCTCGAGCATGGCTGAGGTCTTGGCCGGCTCCAGATCCGAGCCCGTGACTGCATGCCCCCTTTGGGCCATGATCACAGCCAACCCGCTTGTCCCGGCACCGGCGATGCCGATAAAATGTAAGTTCTTTGGAAATTGGCTCTTCAATCTGATCCAGGGGATTTCATGGTGCCGTTGGCCATCTCACGCCGCAGTCTTTCTTGTCCGATGCCGCACCTGTCCCGGGTACATCCTTGGCCAGCCGATAGTCGCCGTTGGTTGCGTCTATGAAGAGCGGCGGCTTATGAATGTTGGCCCTGGTCCTTGTGAAACGCTTCAGTCTCGTGGGGCTGTTTATTATGTCCTTCTCCTTGAGGGGCTGGTTACCCACCCGCTTGACAAGAAGAGCCGACTCGCCAAACCATAAGGTGTTGCTGATCATGCGTTGGCGTGTGGAATCCTCCTCTGTCAATATCATCACGGCATACTTCTCGCCGTAGAGGATCGAGTTGGTTATTTCCAGATCTTCCCCCTCCAGCCTCAACGCGGCCTCGATTCCACCCACAGGCGTGACTATGGTGCAGTGGTTGAAGGATATGTTGTTGGTTTTCTTTATATATATCCCCTTTATCAGGCAGTTGTCGAACTTGACGGAATGGGATTCCAGCACCTGTGTCTCCTTGCCTTTGAGCCTGCAGTTGATGAATGAGATGGTGGTTGCGCTTTCGAGTCTGACAGTGCCGTTTGTCAGGATTATGTTCTCCAAAGTTATGGCTCGGCCTGTAACTATAATATTTTTAGTGTCGAACTCTACTTTCCCGACTCCCTTTATCTTGATGTCTGCCTGCCCGAGGCGGAGATCAACAAGCTTGTAGACACCTTCCGCAAGGGTGACTGTGTCGCCTGACTTGGAGTTTTCCAGTATGTTAAGCAGCCGTTTGCCGTTATTTTCTGCTGACTCCTCGGGTGCGATTGTTACAGGGGCAGTCCTTGTTGGCACGGAGACCCCCGTGATCCGGGCACAATAAGTGTTTAAAGCATCAAACAAATTAGCGTTTTCATTGACAAACTTGCTTTCTGCGAAGGCCTCATTGAATTTTGTCAGCTCCGTGGACAGCACACCGGCATCAGTTTTCCTGATAATCTTCTCCGATAGCTGCATCATCAGTCCCTCGGGATCGTCATTGTCATATCTGAACCCATTTTTCTCAAGCAGCTGTCTGAATCTTGTCTGTGCCTCCTTCTCCTTCATAAAAGTGATAAACACTTTTGGAGCCCCTTCTGTCAGTTTGTTGAAGCTTTCTCGGGCTTTGTCGAACTGTGATTTCCGGAGATACACCAGTCCCCTGAGAAGCGCGCTGCCGGCGAACAAATTCGAGTATTCCGGGGAATTTATCAAATCTTCCGCGGTCCTCGATGAGGCAATCTCGCTCTCGAGCTTATCGAGTGACTCCAGATCATCCAGCCATATCTCCGCCTGGTTTTTGACAAATTCATTCTTCTCAAGCTGCAATGCCAGGTCAATCTTGATCTTAGTCTCGACTATCTTGTTCTCCAGCAAGAGAGTTTCGGCGAACTTAAGGGTGAATGCCTCGATAGCTTTGGCGTTTTCTTCCCGGTTTTTCTCGATGTTGGCTATACGCTCCTTGATGGCCGATGCCAGCCGCAACCTTTCCGCCTTGCTCTCGGCGGACAGTTCCCCGTCGTAATTGGTGACGATTTCGATAGCCTCGTCGTACTTGCCTTCCTGCAGCAGTGGGCGGATACGATCCTTGATGGCATCGAGCAGTGGCTTCACCTTCTCAGATTCTGCACTGGCTGCATCGGCTTGCAGTATGTTTATCTGCCCCTGTATCCTGTCTGCCAGATTGAACTCCTGAGACTTGACAGCTTTCGATACCAGTCTGGAGTATCTTTCCAGCGCCTCACGGCGCATCGCGGGATTCTCCTCCAAAAACTTAGTAATATCCTCGAATTCAGCTTCGTTAGGCGATTTCGCAGGCTCGCCCTGTCTTGGACTTGTGTCGCGTCGAGTGGGTCTGCCGGGCACTTTTTCGACTGTGGCGGGAGATTGTTGGGTTCCCGGGGCTGCAGTATCCTGATCCCCTTGCTTGACCTGTGTGGGAATTTCCTTTCTGGTACGGTTGGCATAATAGACGACTGAGAATGAGATAATCGAGACAAACACGAAGACTGCGGCGAAAACTATTGCCGTGGGACTGATGGCAGAACTCTTGGGCCTCAGATTCCGCCGAGTTTGCTGCTGCTGCTGGCGCCACTGCCTGTTCAAAGCGTTGATTTCCTGTTTGGATGCGAGTCTGGCCATTGTGTCGGACATTGACACGCCCCTGTCGGTCTGGATTTTACCGGTGGAGACGTTGATGACTTTTTTCCTGTTGTGTCCCGGCTGCAGCCCTACAGGTTCGAAGCGGTTGGTCTGAAACCCGCTGATATTGAATTCCCGGACGATGTCAAGGCTCTTGCGCATCCTTGCAGTGTCTGTGATCAGCTTGTCTATCCGCTCGATCACCTCGTCCCAAGTGCCAAGCCTCAGCTTGGGATTGGGATTCATCATAAGTTGTATGAGCGAGTTGAGTTTGTCCGGTATGTCGGGGACGAATTCCGCGATCGAGGGGACAGGGGCACCTGCGATGTTCTCGGGGTCGACATCCTCGTGAGGCTCCTTCCCGGTGCAGAGAAGAAAGATGATCCCACCCAATGCATATATGTCGCACGAGGGACTGTCGGCTATGCCCTGGCCTATGAATTCCGGGCTCATGTAATGGTAGTCCCATATGTTGAACCCGTATTTCAGAAGCTGCTGATCCTGCAGAAGGAACTGGGACTGTCCCATGTTCATGATCCAAGGCTTGAGCTTGTTGGTTATCCTCACGTTCAAGGTATTCAGGTTCTGGTGAATCAGGCCATCCTTTTCCCATGTGTCCTTCAGGGCCTCGGCTATGTCTCTTGCCACCATCAGCACGTTGTTGTAGTCAAGCGCGTTCTCGCCGGTGAAGTGCGAAAGCCTATAGGCTACCGGGATGAATTCGTATGCAAAGTAGACTCTCCCCGGTGCGATGCTTCGGTCGAGAAGCTCGGGGAACACGGGCCTCTTGAGTGAGCCTGTCCTAACGAGCATCTCCACGAAAGCGTCGAAGTTACTTACGTTTTTCATGAAGAAAGTGGTCGGCACGCGCAGAAGCACCTGTTTGTCAGGATGTATGGTCAGCCCGACCGCCTCGTAGGTGTTCCACAGCATTGTCGTGGCAAGCGCTTTTCTTACCTGATACCCGTGAAATGTCGAGCCATTGGGCAGGAGCGGGTCGGGAACAACCTGAAGCGAGTCGCAGATCGGACACTGAACCATCTCGCCGATGTATTGGTATTCCGCCTGTATCTCGTTGTTGCAGTTCGTACAAACAAAGTTGAGCATTATTTCTCCATCCTGAAACTGTTGTTGACAATGCCTCCAGAAATATCCACAAGCCTTCCTGAGAACGTCCGCATTCTATTCTGTGGATATAAAATAGTACGCCTTGGCAGATATTCAAGGGTGAAATTGGCTCAATTGATTTTGCTCTTTTCGCTTTTGAGCTTGAAAAATCCCCTTTGTTTTTTATATTCCTGTTTGCAGGTGGAGCATGGTTCTGCTCTCTCTGGCTGTCTGAAGCCGCCGATGTATCATGAAATTAAGGAGACTCTGACTTGGATCTGTTGTTTTTCAGAAAAAATTTTATGTTCTCTTTCGCCACGCTGTGGTTGTTGAATTTTGTCTTTTCACCTATGGCCAGCATGTATTCTCAGACCGTGGATAGGGGCACTGCAACATTCGAGCATGAGCGTTCTGTCGCGACTGAGGCGACGATCATTGCACAGGAAAGGCTGTCGGCCGACCGTGAGGACAAGATCGGCCTGACATTGGTGAAACTGGCGAATCATCTTTACCCGGATTACAGACCCTTGTTGCTCCTGAGGGCGAGGCTGCAGTATTCCCTTGACATCCCACGGCCATCGAGTCCTGGAGCCGGCGAGGCGGAATTCGTGGCCTTCCTCAAGCGCCGGACTGCCTCCCTGAAGAAAAAGAACAACCAGCGCGACATGCATCTCTTGCTGGTCTACCACAGCATCATAAGGATATTCGACCCGGCGGACGAGGAGTCTTTGGTGAGTCTTATGAGGTTCTCCGACTCGGGCGCGGAGATGGAACTCGAGAAACTTCTCGACAAGCGCTTTTCCTCGATGCCTTATCATGAGCTCTGCCCCGAGGATCCCAGATATGCGATAGGCAATCTTGTCAAGACTGTGGATGTCCCTGCGGACACCCCCTGGACAGATACGTGGATAAAGGTGCAGGCAGGGAAGATTGTGAGGACCAAGGCCACGCGTTTCTGGGGTTTCGGGACAAGTGGCTCCTTCCCGATTGTCGATGCCGACGGCTATGACAATGTCAGCTTGGAGGAGATAATCGACAAGGGGAGCAAAGGACCCAAGGACAAAAAGTTCCGACCGCCGCAAGTCGTCGCCAGAAAACTCAAGGGGCAGAAGGACATGAATCCGGGATGCCTTCTGGGCAAGATAGGCTCGGAGGTCATGCCATTGGGTAGAAACAGCACATTCAAGGCCGATAGCAGCGGGATATTGTATCTGGGCCCCTTCGAGTGGGACTCATACAACGACAACAGTGGTTATCTTTCCGTAACCATAGAGATATCTGACAAGTAGGAATTGGATGGGGATACAAGTCAGACAACTCGACGGCGGGAGGCTGCTTGTCAACGAGGATTATATCGATGTGTTGTCTGCGAACGGCATAGAGACAGCCGGCACGCTTTGGGCTGTCGAGGGTGAGACTGTGAAGAAGTGTGTCGAGTCCCGGGGAACCGAGCGGAGCTATCTGAAGAACGGGACAGCCACCTTGGAGGTCTATGTCAAGCGCTACCAGCCTGTCCCTCTCAAGGAGAGGCTCAAGTGCATGTTCGGCCTCAAGCCTGTTTTCCCCGACTGTGCTCTGCACGAATGGGAGGCGATTCTGGCGTTCCATCGCGAGCGGATAGAGACGATGGTCCCGATCGCTGCGGCCAGTCTCGCTGACGGCAGGACCGTGGACATGACGCTCGGGATAGCCTCGAGCAGACGCGCCTCGGAGATTCTCTCGGAGAGTTGCCCCCGTCAGACACGAACGAGGCTTGTCGAGCGGATCGCCACACTTGCCGGCAGGTTGCATTCGGCAAGATTCGCACATCAGGACTTCTATCTTGTGCATCTCTTCGTCAAGGATGACCTGAGCGTTCTGCCGATAGACCTTCAACGCGTGATAATGGGGCGGCAGTTCAGCATGCGCTGGCAGGCAAAGGACCTTGCGCAGCTTCTTTTTTCATCGCAGCCTCATGTCTCCCGAACCGACATAATGCGTTTCTGGAAAATCTATACTAGGTATTTCCCGAATCTGTGTGAGGACCGCGGTTTTATCGGCAGGGTCGTTCGCAAGGCCGGCCGCATGACACGATCCGCAAGCAAAAGGAACGCCAGCCGTGTGTAGCATCTGAAGGCGCGGACGCGGGAACTCCAGAACTCCAGAACTCCAGAACTCCAGAACTCCAGAACTCCAGAACTTCAGAACTTCAGAACTTCAGAACTTCTTCCTGATGTCTTACGGCCTCCTCATGGATGAGCTCATATAGGCTGGCGATGAATTCTTTCGAGAGGCTCAGTTTCTGTCCCTGCGCGATTCTGGTCTGGATGATCTCGTTGATCCTGGAGGGCTGCAGCACGGTGACATCGTTTTTTTTCTTGTATTCTCCGATTTCCTCTGCGACCTTCATTCTTTTTGCGAGCAACCGGACGATGCCGGCATCAATCTTGTCGATATCCTCGCGCAAAGTGGCA
Source organism: Victivallales bacterium (assembly GCA_016930955.1). Lineage (GTDB taxonomy): Bacteria > Verrucomicrobiota > Lentisphaeria > Victivallales > JAADHT01 > JAFGFR01. Next base: position 7,309 of record JAFGFR010000284.1, read on the forward strand.
ACCTGCTTCTGGAAATCAGAGTTTTCCGATGCCTCCGACTTGACCTTGAGGCTAGCGAGCAAACTGACGTAATCCCTCGGCACAAGCTGCTGGTCGTTGTCACTCAAGGCGTGGTCGGGATCGGGATGGACCTCGATCATCAAACCCTCGAAAAGCAGATCGAGCGCCTCCTGACAGACGGCCTGGATGTGGTCGCGCTTACCGCATATGTGGCTCGGGTCGCATATCAGCGGCAGGTCGGGATAGTTGAGCTTGAGCTCGATCGGGATCCTCCAGTTCGGCTGGTTGCGGTACTTCCCTGACTCGACCTCGGAGAACCCCCTGTGCCCTGC
>JAFGFR010000285.1 GCA_016930955.1 Victivallales bacterium
CCGTAGGTGGTCGGCTGGGCGTGGGAGAAATGGCTCTGGCCGGCCATCATGGCATCGGCGTACTTTTCGGCCTGGTCAAGCAGGGTTTCCAAGGTGCCGAACGCCTCGTCGAATACCTCGAGTATCCCGTCGCGCAGCATCATGCGATACATCGGCTCCTGTAGGGTGCGGCCGTAGTTGACCGCGCTGGCTGTGTCCTCGTCACCCTTGAGTTTTTGCTTCAGCCAATCCTCGCCGCCCCAGCCTTCTTCGCTCTGGGTTTCGGGGAGCACCTGCAGGAGTTTTACTGCCGTTTCCTTGGGGATCAGACCTTGCCGGTAGAGCATGACTGTCCAGGCCATGTCCATCTTGCCGCAATACGGCAGGCGATTGCCGATGCGTTTGAGGAGACGTTGGGGCAGACCGCCGTAGTGCGACCATGCCTGCGGTTGCGGGGCACCTGGCGCGTGCTGCCGATGGTCGGTGCGGCTTACATAGGCGGCGTAATCAAAGTCGACCGGGAGACCTGGCTCGATCATGCTCACGGTTGTGGCTCCCTTAGAATCCCCCTGCTTTTTTGTCCCTGCTTTTTTCATTTCATCTCCTTGTGGGTTGTTTTAATTAACATTGGGCAATAAGACGTTATTTGATTTCTCGATGTCCTTGATCATCTCTGCTATGGTGTCTGCCTTGTCGGTGTTGCATCCGCCGAAGATGGCGCAGTCATGGAATTTCCGTTCCACATCCTCCCAGGCCGGCGAGTGTGGCGGAAAGGTCTGGCAGGGAGCCTGGCAACGCATCAGGCGGCGGCCGTCGCGGGTGTGGACGATCACGCCCTGATAGCGGGCTTTGGCCGCTGCGCCTTTGCCCCTTTCGAGTAGTGGGTGCAGCCCGGGCGGCGGTGGCAGGTCGGCTGGTGGGGGAACTGCGGCGATATTCCGGGTCAACTCGCAAACCTCGTGGTCGCTGCGAACCGCCTCATCGGTATAGTCGGCCAGTTTGGCCGGACCTCGCAAGAGTGTGTGAGCCACCGCCCATGCCGCGCTGAACTGTGCGGCAACCTGAGGATTGTCCCTGAGCTCGAAGGGCTCGGAGACCAGCGATCCGACACCGAAGATTTCGACGCGGACGATGTCCTCCGGTGACAGCTTTTCTTCTTCGCGCAACCGTTCGGCGGCGATCTGCACCGAATGACAGGCCCCGCAGCTCGGGTAGCGTTTGGTCGAGACGTGCTCGACGGCAAAGGCGTCGAATGGCATCAGCAGTTCCTCCACATCCGGAACTTCGCCGTTCATGTAGAGCTTAAAGTATCCGGCATCGCCTTCGAAAACACGATGAGGTCCGGTGATGCCGGATTGCGCCAGCATGACCGCCCACAAAGCCGATCTTGCCGCGAACGCGGGCTGGAGGCGTTTGGTCAGGCTGGCATCGAGCAAGGCCTGGCGATTCCCGGATATCTGCGCGTAGTTGATGCCAAGGGCATGAACCGTTTGTTCATGGGTCAACCCGAGTAGCCGGGCGGCCGCGACTACCGCGCCGAAGCCGCCAACCAACGAGCTGGGCAAAAAACCACCGCTCCTTTGCCGCGAGGATTCCATGACGCCAATCCTCGCCGCCGTCTCGATACCGAGAATCATGGCGGCCAAGGCTTCGCGTCCATTCGCCTCGCTCACTTCCGCCGCAGCCAGCATCGTGGGCACAATCACGGATGTCAGGTGCAAAGGCGTGCCCGGCGTGAAGACATCATCGAGGTCCAATGCGTGGATCATTGCGGAATTCGCAAATGCCGCATTCGGCATCGGCAATTTTGGTTTATTTGAGAAAAGAATGCGCGCTTCAGGCTTGCCGCCCCAGTCGCACATTTGCCCTATGACGGTTTCGACCCCAGGCGCTCGACTACCGGCCAACGCGCACCCGATAGTGTCGAGCAGCAAAATCTTGGCGGCCTCATAGGCCGATGCCGGGATGTCCTCGCACCGAAGGCCGAGAATATGTTTGACCAATTGACCTGTGTAGGTTGGATCCACTGCTTTGTCCTCCATTTTTGTTTTCTCCTCAATTAACAGTATTCGTCGCCCGGAATCATGAATGGGACATCCGGGCAAGCGTAATGCCGGCCAAAGGTGTCCCTGGTTTTCAGGCACCATTCGCGCAGAAACTCCCGATGTCGCTGGAGTTCGTCGCGGAAATCTGGTGATTTGGCGAGATTATGCATTTCGCCGGGGTCGGCTTCCAGATCGAAGAGTTGTTCGCGGTTGCGTCCCCGTTCGTAGGCGATGTACTTGAAGCTCCTGGAACGGACCATGCGCCCGCGCTGGTGCTTATGCAGATGTTCATTTTCCACTTCCGACACAATGTGTTCAGGCCACTTGGAGACGGAGCTTCCCTCGATAATTGGACGCAATGACCGACCATGCATCTCGGACGGCATCTCCACGGCTGCATAGTCGCAGACGGTCACAAAAAAATCAGTGCTGTTATTGATAAGATGGATATCATCGGCGATTCCCCGGCGTACACCCGGCCCGGCGATGATGAACGGCACGTTGACCGATTCCTCGTAGAGCACCCGTTTGTGTGCGAGCATGTGTGCACCGTCCTGATCGCCGTGGTCGCTGGAAAGAATGACCAACGTGTCATCGGCCAGCCCGGCGGTCTCAAGCGAGTCGAGAAGCCGTCCGATCTGTTGATCGACTTTTTCTGTGATGCGCGCGTAGGCCCAGCGAAGCCGCCGCCATTCATCATCGGACTGCCAGGTGCCGATACCGGTGCAGGTATTGTAATAATGCCGATGAATCGCGACAGCGCCCGGTTCATCAACGTTTCTGCCATGGTTTTCCGGCAATTCCGGACATTGTTCAACGGGTGGCGGTTGTCCGATTCCGCCCCAGGGCAACGGCATTTCATTGCCCCATTCACAAATATTATGCGGGTTGTCAAACGAGGCGACCAGAAAAAACGGCCGGGAACGTTTCCGATGGAGGAATCCGGCGCAGGCCTCCGGCAGGGCGCGGTCGTCTATAGGCGCGATGACTTCGAACCCGTGGTCATTGTCCTGCGGCATGGATATCTCCGGCAGATGCCATTTGCCTCCATAGGCGCATTCGTAGCCGGCGCGCGTCAGCAAGTGTCCAAGTTCACAGCTCCGGAAATCCGGATCGATTCCCACATTGTTATGATTCACAGCAACTTCGTGCGGAAAGCGTCCGGTGAACATGCCGGCTCGCGACGGCGTACACAACGGATAGGAACAATAGGCATTGTCGAACAGCATCCCCCCCGCCGCCAAGCGGTCGAGATTCGGGGTTCTCACCACTTCATCGCCGTAACATCCAATGACATTGGCCGCGTGCTGATCGCTCATGATTACCAAAAGGTTAGGTTTGTTTGTCATTCTTATATCCTTATTCCTGACAGTTGTTCAATCTCACATCATAGCCTTCCATAAATACCAAGCCGCGACGAGAATCAGGAACCATGCGATCGCCCTTCGAAATGTCTGGTCCGAAAGACGGTGCAGTAGCAGTATGCCTATGGATGAGCCAGCTACCGCGGACAATGCCGCCGCAGACAATGTCGCTGCGGATTGTCCATGGAACATTCCATTCCTGGCTATTTCAATGATACGAATCGTTCCGGCTATGGCCAGCAATAGCTGCACTGCCACTGCGTAATGGCGACGCTCGAAACGTTGGCTCAACACATAGGCCACGATCGGAGGCCCGCCTGTCCCGTAGGCACCTGAGAGAGCTCCGGAAAACAGCCCGCAGGGTATGCCTATGTATATCGGATGCCAGGGGACGCGCAGACGCATCCGATCCCCCAAAAGCGCCTGAATTCCTGAAACCATGAGGGTGCCTCCCAGCAAGCAGGTCAAAATGGCAGGCTTGGCATTTGCAAGCACAAATACTCCGATAGGAACACCAGCGATAATTGCGGGGACAACCGGCCCTATCCGGGCAAGCGAAAAATAAGACCGCAGACGGAAGACCATGAATAGATTTACACATAATGCCGCCAATACATTCGCTATTGCCGCCTCACGAACCGGCATGAACAAACTTAGAATGGCTATGCTCACCAGACCAATACCGAATCCGGCTGAACCCTGTACAAGCCCGCCTGTGAAACATGCAGCTACAATTACCAGCAAATTCATGTCGCTCCTCTTGACGGATCCTATCAATGCTATCCCCACTATATACCCCATGGCGGAAAATGAATACCATGGAATTTAATCATTAATTTTCATTTTTTTGACATCTTGAAAGATCGGCCTGAAATGTTAGCTTAATTTGTACCCTGAACCTACGCGGACATGAGACGAGGCGACGGGCGGCCGGCAAGCTCAGCAACAGGAGTTGAATACATGGCGAAAAATGAGAACAGCCACGGGGGGAAAACCCGTGAAAGTATCCGATTCAAAGAGGCATTCTACGGGAATCTGCTGGAGCTGTTGTTGACGATCGAGGAAATCACCGGCCTCGAGGTCTGCATCTATCCGTCCATGGGAAACAGGGCCTTGGCTGATACCGGGATAACCCACTTGCCCCATTCCTTTTCCAGCCATTTCGGTGAGTTCTGCCGGATTGTAAAGGCGAACCGCAGCGGTCGCGGCTGCGGCGGGTATGACAGCCATATGACAGTGAAGAAATCCGCGGAGATCGGCAAGCCGTTCGTCAACGTGTGCCATGCTGGACTGGGGGAGGTGGTGTTCCCCGTGTACGGCTATAATAAAATTCATATCGCCACAGTCTTCATCGGGCAGGTCATCACAAGCGAGATCGACGGAATGGGATTCCCGGAAATTGTCCGCCGCGTCCATGACCTCGGTGTGGATGAGAGGAAATTGCTGGCTGCATATCATCGTCTGCCGCGCATGGGCAGAGAGAAGCTTCTGAGGATAGGAACAATGGCCGACCTGGCAATCAGAGGCCTGGGCTCCGTCATGGATTTCGAAACCTTCGAACACCAGGTCATGCTGAATCAATACCCCGTGATACAGCAGGCATTACGAATGATAACCCCAAATCCGCACAATCTCTCCGAAGGACAAATCGCCGATTCCTTGAACCTGCATCAGTCATATTTCAGCAGGCTGTTCAAGAAGGTTATGAAATGCAATTTCCAGACATACGTCACAATGAAAAAGATACAGAGGGCAAAAAACATGCTTCACCATAGCAGTTCCTCGATCATGAGAATCTCCGAATCATGCGGTTTTTCACGTCAAAGCTATTTCACTTTGAACTTCAAGAAGATCACCGGCATGACTCCATCGGAATACCGCCGCATCCGCCGTCAATCCGACAAGTGAAGCCTGGAGGACGGGGGAGGGAGGGCAGATGACGGACGACCGGGGGCAGTAAATCCAAAATAAAGTGTGAGGTTTAGACCAGGACTTGACAAGTTGTCTGTGCCCGCTCCCGCATCGGCGTGGCCTCGCATACAAAATAGCAGGCCGCGCTGCCAAGGGTAGCTTTGAAACTGGCTCTATATGTCTGGATTCTCGGATTTTTATCGTTTTTCAATCTTGAAGTTTGATGTCATCACGTATAGTGTCCTTGGAGGCGAAAATATGGGATATGTTTTGGTCAATGGCTTTGACATTGAGAGGAGTTGAAATGAGACTGGCAAATTTATTGAATCCGGATCTTATCTTTGTGAATCAGGGAGGCGATACGCGGGAAGAAATCTACAAGGATGTTTTCAATAAAATGAAGGACAAGTTGGGTCTGGCTGACGAGACCGAGCATCAGGTCGGGGTTATGATCGATAGAGAGGACACGACGAAAATACCATATGAGAAGGGTATTGCTTTGCCTCATTCCCGCACGGTCACTTCCCCGGACCTGCATGTTGGACTGGCTATTCTTGGCAAGCCGTTGAAACTCAAATGCAACGATATTGACCCGGCTCAAGTTGTCATCATGTCGCTGATCTCGGAGAATACTTCCGATTTGTATTTGCTGGTGCTTTCTGCCTTCAGCCGGTATCTGATAAAAGCCGAAAACATGGCAAAGTTAATCAGCGCCCGGTCTCCCGGGGATATTATTGATATCCTGCATGATGACAAGGTCGAGGTCAAGCATAATGTCACTGCTGAAGAAGTAATGCAAACCGAATTTCCCCAAGTAAGGAAAGATGACAGCATCAGCAAGGCTCTGGATATTTTCGTCGGTGAGAACAAGAAGGTCCTGCCCGTAACAGACCAGGACATGCATCTTGTTGGCGTACTGGATGCCCATGCCGTCATCGAACGGGCTGTCCCCGAGTATATCATGATGATGGATAACCTAAACTTCTTGACCAGTTTTGAGCCATTTGAAAAGTTTCTGAAGGAGGAAGAGAGTATCAAGGTGAGTGATTTGATGCGGGATCCTATAGCGGTTATCCCTCTAGATAATCCACTGATTCAGCTGACGGTCAAATTGATAAAAGGGCCTGCAGCCACTCTCTTTGTTGTTGACGGAGAGGACAAGCTTGTCGGGTTGATAAGTATCCGGGAACTTATTAAAAACGTCCTTCGGAGGTAGCGAATGGCCTTCTGGTTGGGCACGACAATATTTGTTTTAACATATTTGGCGATTGCCTCTGAAAAAGTGCATAAGACTACTGCGGCGTTATTGGGGTCTTCGCTGATGCTGCTGTTTATCCTGCCAGGGCCGGCGCATATTGCCAAGGCAGACAGCAAATCTGGTTTACCCCCGGTCGTTGAAGCCGGGCAAACTCACGCTGAGGCAACAACTCTTTTCGACAAGGAAGAAAAAGCCGAAAAGATGGACCACCTTGACATCTATGCCCGGTACGTCAATTTCAATGTGATCTTCACTTTGGTTGGGATGATGATGCTGGTCAATATCCTCAGCGGGACGGGTTTATTCCAGTGGGTTGCTATCAAATGTGCGAAGTTCGCGAAGGGGTCGCCAATCAGGACGATGGTCATGCTGGTTTTAGCGGCGGCTTTTTTGTCGGCTTTTCTGGATAATGTCACGACGGTATTGCTGATGGCTCCGGTGACGTTCATTGTGGCTTCTCAATTGGGTTTGAATCCGATCCCTTTTCTTATGGCGGAGACCTTTGCCGCCAACATTGGAGGAACGGCGACGCTGATAGGCGATCCGCCAAACCTTATCATCGGCTCCGTGGCTAATTTTGATTTTGCGGCTTTTCTTGTTAATCTTGCCCCATTTATTGTCGTTTTGACTGTCGGCTACTGCGTTCTTTTGACTTTGTACTATAAAAAGCGGATGACGGTAACATTGGAGCATCGGGTGAAGATCATGGAGATGGATGAGTCTGGAGCGATCACGGACAAAAAAAAATTGCGCAGGGGCGGGATTGTCATGATTCTGACGCTAATCGGGTTCCTCCTGCACGGAGTTTTAGGACTGCAGCCTTGCGTGGTTGCCATGACCGGAGCTGCTCTGGC
>JAFGFR010000286.1 GCA_016930955.1 Victivallales bacterium
CGCCGGAGCGGTCGGGACAGACCATACAGGTATGCCCGCTCCCGCATCGGCGTGGCCTCGCATCCAAAATAGCAGGCCGCGCGGCCATGGGTAGTTTTGAAATTGGCTCTACAAGTCCAGGAACGGGTTGACTATCTGTAGCATGCCATCAATCACCTGCCCGTGCTGGAGATCCTCGGAGTAGAGGATCGGACAGTTGTTTTCGATGGCGGTGGCGAGGATTAGACAATCGAAGTATGAGTACTGGAATCTTCCCATGATCTGCAACGCCTTTCTCACGCATGCGATGTCCGAGCCCTTGACATCGGCATAACTTGATATCTCTTCGATTTTCTGAAGAACTTCATGGGGTGAAAGCTTGAACTTGCGCGTGAGTACATTCGCCATCTCATTGAGGACTTGTAATGATACAATGGTGCCATCTCTGCATAGAGAGCGGGCGATATCGCGTTTGACAGGCTCATCTTCCGAATATACATATACCAGTATGTTGCTGTCGAGGAAGAAGATTTTACCTGGCATTTGCTGCTTGCCTGTCGAATTTGAAGTTTTTTGTCTTCAGAGAGGCTGGGGAAAGCTTCCGTTCGGGCTTGCGTGTCTCCGCGGCAGGATGCTTGATATCCCACATCAGTATGACCTTGACATGGCTTGCGTCAAGCTTCTCCCTAAGAGGAATTTCGATTTTCATGTCTTTAACTTCCGCCTCGAACTCCACTGCCTGCATATCACACCTCGCTGATGAATCATTCAAATCGAGGTACAATACGCTCTTCGGGTAAAAATTCAAGCGAGACTGTCGAGCCAGGCGATTAGCTAACTGTTAGAAGGCTTTCTACTGACGCATGTATCTCTTTCGCGACGGTCAACGCCTCTTCAGCATCCTCTATAGGCGGCTCGTAGAAGTCGGAGGCAAGATTGTTGTCGGCGTTCAGCAGGTCATCCCGGGCCTTGGCAAGCCACTGGCCAGCGAAATCAATATTGTCATGATTTTTGATATTTTATGCCGTGCTTGTTGATATCGTGGGTATGGGAATGTAGATTAGCGGGTGGTTTTGAGGGTATGTTTTTTTGAGGTTTTGACGATGCGCGAGGTTGGTTATTTTGATATAGTCGAGCGGGTCGCGGAGATATGCGTCAAGGCGGCATGTCTTCTGCCGGAGGATGTGTTTGCGGCGTTGGAGAAGTCAGTCGGGATTGAGGTCTCCGAGCTTGGCGCGTCGCTTTTGAGGGATTGTGTGCGAAATTCGCAGGTTGCGTCCGAGAAGGAGTGCCCGATATGCCAGGACACCGGCTTTGCCGTTTTTTTTGTCGAGATGGGTGAGGAGGTGAGAGTAGAAGGCGGAAGCTTAGCCGGCGCCATAAGTGAGGGCACTGCCCTGGGCTACTCGAGGGGGTATTTGCGCAAGTCTATAGTTGACGACCCGGTGTTTGGGCGGAGGAACACGGGCGACAACACCCCACCTGTCATACATCTTGAGCTTGTACCTGGTGACAAGATACGGATTGTTGTTGCGCCTAAGGGAGGCGGGTCGGAGAACATGAGTGCTCTGGCGATGCTCAAGCCCTCGGACGGGAAGAGGGGAATAGTGGAGTTCGCCGTCAAGACTGTTGTCGAGGCGGGGGGGAACCCTTGTCCGCCACTGGTGGTCGGCATCGGAGTAGGAGGCACCTTCGAGAAGGCTGCGATACTCGCAAAAAAATCTTTGCTCAGGCCGCTCGGGCAGCCCAGCACGAGCTCTGGCTATGCCCTGATGGAGGCTGAGATCCTCGGCAGGATAAACTCTTCTGGCGTCGGTCCACAGGGTCTCGGGGGATCTGTCACCGCGCTTGCAGTGCATATTGAGCATTTCCCCTGCCACATCGCGTCTCTGCCTGTCGCAGTCAATCTGAACTGCCATGCCGCGAGGCATGCCGAGACGACAATATAGGGATATTCGAGAGGAATTATGGAGCCGCGCAGGATAACATCACCGCTGGACGAGACGACCGCGAGGAACCTGAGATCCGGGGAAAGGGTCCTTCTTGACGGTGTCATATACACGGCGCGCGACGCGGCTCACCAGAGGTGGTGCGAGGCTCTGGGAACTGGAGACGAGCCGTTTTTTGAAAGTGAAGGTGCTGCAGTTTATTTTGCAGGGCCGACCCCTGCGAAGCCCGGGGCGAAAGTGGGGAGCATCGGGCCGACTACCAGCGGGAGAATGGATGCATATTCGCCCACGGTGATACGCAAGGCCAAAATCAGGGCGATGATCGGGAAGGGCAACCGTTCGGCGGCGGTAGTCGAGGCAATGAAGGAATGTGGGTGTGTCTATCTCGCAGCCGCCGGAGGGCTTGGAGCACTCCTGGCCGAGTCTGTTATTGAGTCCGAGATCGTAGCCTATGCAGACTTGGGGCCCGAGGCTGTCAGAAGGCTTGTGGTACGCGGTTTCCCTGCGGTGGTCGCGATAGACTGCGAAGGGAACAACCTTTACGAGACCGGGCCGATGCAATTCAGGACGGTGAAATAAGGAGAAGACCATGGACATAAGGGTGCGGAAATCGCAACTGGAGGGCAGGATTCTTGTGCCGGGTTCGAAGTCGCATACCATCCGTGCTGTTGCCATCGCCTCGGCTGCCGATGGTGTGTCGCTCATCCGTGCGCCGTTGGTTTCGGAGGATACCATCGCCTGTGCAGAGGCGGTGTCAAGCATGGGTGCCGGAGTGCATATCGAAAGCGGCTTGTGGACCGTGAAAGGGGTTTCGGGAAGATATAAGCCGTCTGTCGGCATGATTGACTTGCGGAATTCCGGGACTTCGCTGCGGATTCTCTCTGGGCTTGCGGCGGTCGCCGGCTGTCCGGCGTGTTTCGACGGCGACAGCTCACTGCGCACTCGTCCCATGAAACCACTGATCGATGCCCTAGTCAGTCTAGGGGCAGAGATCGAGTCGCGTGACGACGGTTTCTGCCCGATAAAGATAGTACGCCCCGCCTTAGGGGGAAATGTCTCTATGGAGTGCAGATCCTCCCAGTTCCTCTCGTCTTTGCTGATCGCCTTGCCGCTTGCCCCAAGAGACTCTTTCATCAAGGCGCTCTCGCTAAACGAGAAACCCTATGTCGAGATGACTTTGGGATGGCTGCAGAAACAAGGGATTCAGCTTGAGTACCCGGACGACCTGTCTTGCTTCCATATAAGGGGCAATCAGTCTTATGCTGCCTTTGACCAGGTGATTCCCGCGGATTTCTCCACTGCATCATTTCCTCTGGTGGCGGCGGCGCTCACACAGGGGAAAGTGCAAATCGAGAATCTTGATTTCTCCGACATGCAGGGCGACAAGGCCGTGTTCGAATATATCGAGCTCATGGGGGCAACCGTGGAGAAGTGCGAGAGATACACCAATGTATCCTCAGATGGTGCTCTCCTTGGGCAGGACTTCGACCTGAATTCAACCCCGGACGCCTTGCCGGCATTGGCTGTGGCTGCATCTCTTGCCAAGGGGACGACGCGGCTTCTGAACTGCCCGCAGGCGAGGATAAAGGAGACCGACAGGATAAGGTGCATGGCCTGCGAACTTCGCAAGATGGGGGCGGATATCGAGGAGCTGCCCGACGGCATGGTGATAAGGGGAGGTGCGCTGAAGGGATGCACCGTGGACGGGCACGGAGACCATCGCATCGTCATGGCATTGGCCATAGCCGGGATGGTTGCAGAAAACGAGACGGTCGTGAAAGGCTCGGAAGCCGCCGCAGTGACCTATCCATCGTTTGTGGAGGATTTTCTGAGATTGGGCGCGCATATCGTCGAGGAGTGAGGCGCTGGATATAAGCGTTCACGGTTCACAGTTCACGGTTCACGGTTCACAGTTCACGGTTCACGGTACGCGGGAATTGGAGTTTCATCCTAAATAAAGCAGTTGCCGCAGTGTGCCGTGGATCTATTCTTATTTTGAGCGACACTGTAGTGACTACTGCGAACTCAAAA
>JAFGFR010000287.1 GCA_016930955.1 Victivallales bacterium
GGCAGGTGGCACCAGCCCTGTGAAGATAAAATTCAGCCCCGCCTTGTGCGCCGCATCCCTGAGACCATCCATCATCACTCCGTCGCCGACAATCAGAAAAACAACGTCTTCGAGCCTTCTGCCCACTATCTCGGCAACAGGCAGAAGATGCTCGTAGCCCTTCAGAGGGAAAAGTCGCGCAACAGTTATCACAACCCTTGCCGCCTTCGGTATTCCCAGAGACTTGCGGAGTTCGCAGCTTCCCTTCTTGTCCTCAAGCAAATAGTCATCGAGCTCCATCCCGCTGTATACTGTCCGGTACTTCCCGGCATCCGCGATCCTCGCCTCTACACACTGGCTGACCATCGCATCGGCGACCGCAAATATCCTATGGCAACGCCTCGCGGCCCACCTCTCACAAAACTTGTACAACAAGTTCCGCCAGGCCTTCTCATACCTGTGGAAGGCCTGGCCGTGGATCGTATGGCAGACAAATGGCACTCCCGCGCTACAGGCAGCTGCCCTGCCCAGAATTCCCGCCTTCGAGCTGTGCGTATGCACCACATCCGGCTTAAGCCTGGAGAAAACTCCCCTCAGCCACCGGTAAGCCGATATATCCCGCAAGGGGTTTAGCTCCCTGACAAGGTTCTCGCAAATCAGAGTCTCAAACTCGGGGATTTTCTTATTTTTGAGAAGTTCGCCTTCCGGCCCGGGGGAAGGCCCGGTCAGCAGAGTAACCTCGTGACCCTTGCCAAGATGATCCATGATCGTCAGAAGTGTGTTCTCCTGTGCCCCGCCGACTATCATCCTGGTGATCACATGGCAGATATTGAGCTTCCGTTTCTCCATAGAACCATAAAAAAATAATTTGACTTTTAAATTGGTTGCCTGTAAGTTAACACAGAAATGAGGTATTATGGCACTGTTCATGCTGCATACAAGTCAAAAGAGGATAATTTAAGCCAGCAAAAAAGAGAAAGCGAGGTGCCAGATGCAATCTACAAAAATGATTCGGAAAAACTTTTTCAGCCTGATCGAGATACTCATGGTGTTGATCGTGATCGCCATCCTTGCGACACTCCTGCTGCCCTACCTTAACGAGGCCAGGGTTCAAGCCAAGTACACCAGATGGGTCGCATACAACAGGAACCTCAGCAACGACCCCAGCTGCATAGTCAACTTCAACTTCCAGGGAGCCGGGGGCACCTTCAGCGCCAAACCTCCCGATGACATTCTGGTCAACTCAGCCGCCGGCGCGGAATCGGATGGATTTTCGCCTCAGTTCTACAACGGATATCTGCTGAACAAAAATGGCGGGGCGCACAATTTCGAGTGGGTGCGGGCGGGAAGGTACGGCAAGTTCAAGTGGGCGCTCCAGTTCAACGGGTCGGACACCTATGTGTGCGTCCCCACGACCACCGCAGTGGACTTCACCCCCACTGACGGGTTCACACTCATGTGCTGGGTCAAGTTCGACAGGCTGAGTTTCGGCGACACCATCTTCTCGAAGTCTTTATGGGGAACAGCGAATGATGCCGCCGCACAGTACGACATGTACTACAATCCCTATGCCGGGTCTTTTGGGCAGGGATCCTTCGACGTTGATGTCTTCGAGACCTGCGGGACATGGATGAGCACCCATGTCGACTTCGACAAGGCTGGATGGGTTCATTTCGCGCTGCGCTACAAGTGGACGCACAACGACAGCGAGGGGAAGCCCTGCGGAGAGATCACAGCTTTCATCAACGGGGAACCTCTGGGCGATTTCCTTGACACTACCAACGAGAACCCCAATACGGCCACTGCGACAGGATACCAGCCGTGCATTGACATGCAGGTCCCGCTGATCCTGGGCGGGGCGGGCTGCTACACAAAGTACTGGGACAAGAAGAATTGGGATTCATCCGACCCGACTTCCTTGGCAAACAATTGGTTGATAAAATTTAATTTCCAGGGTAAGATGGATGAGTTTGTGGTTTTCAAACGCCCTCTTCCCGACGCAGAGATATTCGGACATTACGACATGGGCAGGGAATAGCGGAAGGTTCTTGTAATGCTGGAAATGCTGAAAAAGATCTGGCACAACCCGAGGTTGCGCAACAAGGCCGTACTCGGTGTTGTCTTGTTTGTTCTTGCAATTTTGTTGATTTACAGTTTACTCACGAGAGAGCCGCCGCCGCCGGAGGGTGCCATAAGGGTGGTGATCTGCGAGGACTGCGGCGAAACCTATGCCACTCGTATCAAGGACATTGACGACCCCGGTGACAAAAGGAACAAGTGCAGGGTTTGCGGAGGCAAACTCGCCTTGGCGTGGAAGTGCAGGGAATGCAAGTTCGAGTTCCCCGAAAACAAAATCGCCTCCGACGGCAAACTCGACAACACCATGAAGAAGTATCAGGCCGTCGTCAATGCCAACAGATGCCCCAACTGCGGTTCGCTGGCCACGGCACCTATGTCTAAGGACGAGCTGAAATAATTTCCTCCCCTCACGTCGTCAGTTTTCAGACGGCTTCGGGTATGCTCAAATGGCAGTTTTGTTGGCCTGAAAGACTTCTTGCGCAGTTGCATTCGGCTTATCCTCTGCTATAGTTCGTCGTTTTTTCGCAGTTGATGTTTAAACGGATATACTTAGTAAGGTCAAACTGAATGGCAAGGAATATCAGGACGAATATTTTGCTTATCACCAGCGACCAGCAGCACTGGATGACCATGGGTTTCAACAACCCGGAGATAAGCACGCCCAATCTTGACAGACTTGCCGCCCAAGGCACGATATTCGACAGGTCCTATGCGGTGAACCCGACTTGTACTCCCACGCGTGCCTCGATCATCACAGGACTCTACCCAAGTCAGCACGGGGCCTACAGTCTGGGGACGAAGCTTCCCGAGCATGTCCATACAGTATGCGAGGACTTCAACGGCGACGCCTACCGCACGGCGCTGGTGGGCAAAGCTCATTTTCAGCAGCTCCTCGACCATCCGTTGTACCGCTCGATCGAGTCCAACCCGTTGCAGCAGGACCTTGATTTCTGGCGCGAGTTCCACGGACCCTTCTACGGGTTCAACCACGTCGAGCTTGCCCGCAACCATACCGACGAGTTCCATGTAGGACAGCACTACGCCCTTTGGATGGAGGAGAAGGGTTTCAAGGACTGGCGGAAGTGCTTCATGAAGCCCGGCGGCACCGCAGACAGCCAACACCATACCTGGAATATCCCGGAGCAGTACCACTATGACGCATGGATCGCCGAGAGGACCAACGCCTTGCTCGATGGCTACAGTGGCCGCGGCGAAAACTTCTTCCTTTGGGCCAGCTTCTTCGACCCACACCCCTCGTATCTGGTACCTGAGCCTTGGGACAAGATGTACGACCCTTCGAGACTGACCTTGCCCGAGGGCCGCGAGGGAGAACATGAAAAAAACCCCCCGCACTTCCAGATGACACAGCAGCCCAATCCCGACTTCTCGGTCTATCAGGAGAAGGGAGGGAATTGGTGCCACGGGTTCCACTCACACCTCTCTGACAAGGAGACCAAGGCAAAAAACATGGCGATTTACTACGCTATGGTAAGTTTGATGGACAAATATATCGGCAAGATCCTCGACAAGCTTGACGAGCTCGGGCTGACTGAGAGCACCTTGGTGGTATTCACCACGGACCACGGGCATTTATACGGCCAGCACGGGCTGGTCGCCAAAGGCGCGTTCCATTACGAGGACTTGATAAGGATACCCCATATAGCCCGCCTTCCCGGCTGCATCCCTGCCGGAAGGAGATGCCAATGCCTGCAGTCCAGCGTCGACCTCGCCCCGACCTTCCTCGCATATGCCGGGATCGAGATTCCATGGAGCATGACAGGGCTCAACCAGAAGGATGTCTGGGAAGGCGACAGATCGAAGGCCAGGGGCAATGTGATTGTGGAGAACCGGCACCAGCCGGCAACGGTGCACGTGAAGACCTATGTCGAGGCACGGTACAAGATGACAGTCTACTGCGGCAGGGCCTATGGCGAGCTGTTCGACCTCGAGAAAGACCCGGGCGAGGTAGATAACCTTTGGGACGACCCCGGCAGCGCCGGGCTGAAGGCCAGGCTGATGGAGAGCTTCCTCCAGGCCGAGATGGCAAAGGAAAGCATGTCAATGCCGAGGGTATGGGGTGCGTAGCGGCATGTTGAATTATCAGTTTTCCCATAGAGCCAGTTTCAAAACTCCGCGCGGACACGGGGAGTTTTGAAATTGGCTCCATATATAAATGGCTCGCTGCGGGACTGCCTGCGGTGATGTTTGGTAAAATAATCAGAGGATAATATGGTTTCAGAATTATTAAATAAAGTTTCCAGCCGTGAGGCCAGAGTAGGAATTGTGGGGCTGGGGTATGTCGGATTGCCGCTGGCAATAGAGTTCACTAATGCCGGGTTCCATGTGCTCGGCCTGGACATCGACCCCGGGAAGACAGAGATGCTGTCAAGGAGCGAGAGCTACATAAAACACATACCTTCAGAGGTGCTTGTCAAGCTGAACAGCACTGGAAGGTTTACTGCGACCACCGACTTTTCGAGAAGCGCCGAGTGCGATGCGGTGATAATTTGCGTCCCCACGCCCTTGACACGGCACCGCGAGCCGGACATGAGCTATATCGAGTCCACAGCCGGGAAGCTCTCGCCCTATCTGCGAAAGGGACAACTCTTCTCCCTCGAGTCAACGACTTTCCCCGGCACGACCGCAGAGGTGCTCATGCCCATACTGGAGAAGTCCACAGGGCTCAAGGCCGGCAAGGACTATTACCTGGCCTATTCGCCTGAACGTGAGGATCCGAACAACAAGGACTTCAGCACCTCTACCATTCCGAAGGTCGTCGGCGCGGACGACCCCGACAGCCTCGCGCTAGCCAAGGCATACTACGACACAGTCATCTGCAGGACCGTCCCGGTGTCATCCGCGGCAACCGCAGAGGCCACCAAACTGCTCGAGAACATCTTCAGATCCGTCAATATCGCAATGGTCAACGAGCTGAAGATGATCTTCACAAAGATGGGCATAGACATATGGGAGGTGATCGAGGCCGCAAAGACCAAGCCCTTCGGCTATATGCCCTTCTACCCGGGCCCCGGGCTAGGGGGGCATTGCATCCCGATAGACCCCTTCTATCTGACATGGAAGGCCCGGGAGTTCGAGGCCACGACAAGATTCATCGAGCTGGCAGGCGAGATCAACACACAGATGCCGCATTATGTCATCGAGCGCACAATGGAGGCGTTCAACTGCATGAAGATCGTCATGAACGGGAGCAGAATCCTGATCGTGGGACTCGCATACAAAAAGAACGTGGACGACCTCCGCGAAAGCCCGAGCTTCAAGCTGTGGGAGCTCTTCGAGGAAAGAGGCGCACAGGTGAGCTACTACGACCCGTACTGCCCGAAAGTGCCCAAAATAAGGGAACATATGAAATTCTTCGGCAAGACGAGCATAGATATCGCGAATTCGGACATGTTCGATGCCGTGGTCATATCCACCGCACACGACTCGGTTGACCATGAGGCTCTGGCCAGACTAGGGAGATGCGTGATAGACACCCGCAACGCCTTGCCTGGAGTCGAAGCTGTGATCAGGGCTTGAACGTGAAAGGAGTCCGAAACTGAAAGAGCAACACATAGTCGTCACCGGCAGCGCGGGCTTCATCGGATTCAGCCTGTGCCTCAACCTGCTCGAAAAAGGGCACAAGGTCATCGGCATAGATAACTTCAATGACTACTACTTGGTGGCTCTGAAGGAGGCTCGTGCGGCAATACTCCGGAATTATCCCGGATACGAGGAGAAAAGGCTCGACCTCTGCGACTCCGGTAGCCTTTCCGCGGATCTGTCCAACTATGACATTCCCGTGTTCTGCCATCTCGCCGCTCAGGCGGGCGTAAGATACTCGCTGACCAACCCGATGGCATATCAGAGATCAAACCTGGCGGGCTTCCTCAACGTGCTGGAGCTTGTCAGGCACAGGGATATAGAAAGGCTCGTATTCGCATCCAGCTCCAGCGTCTATGGCGGCAACACCAAGATGCCGTTTTCCGAGAGCGACCGCGTGGATACTCCGGTCAGCCTCTATGCCGCCACAAAAAAGGCCAATGAGCTCATGGCTCATTCCTACACCCATCTTTATGGTTTCCAGACTGTCGGGCTGAGGTTTTTCACGGTATACGGCCCTTGGGGCCGTCCCGACATGGCGATGTGGCTCTTCTCCACCGCAATCAAGGCCGGCAAACCCATCAAGGTATTCAATTACGGCAACATGAAACGCGACTTCACCTACATAGACGACATCGTGGATGGCATCATGGGAGCCATGTTCAGCGACGGTCTTGACCGACACGAGATATTCAATCTCGGGAATCACCGTAGCGAGAACCTGATGGAGATGATCTCGATCATCGAGAGTGAGCTCGGCATCAAGGCCGATAAGCACCTTTTGCCCCTGCAGCCCGGGGATGTGCCCGAGAGCTACGCCGATATCGAGCTCGCCTCACGCAAACTCGGCTTCCACCCCAGGACAACAATCAAGGAGGGCATCCCGAAGTTCATTGCATGGCTCAACCATCATCCGGAGTTCATTTGAAATTGGCTCGAAAGATAACTAATCATGTATTTTGACAACACCAGAGTCGAGCGTCACATAGTGGATATAATCCTTCGGCTGAAAAGGGCCGGATTCGAGACCTATCTCGTGGGAGGTGCCATAAGGGATATCCTGATGCAACGAGTCCCGAAAGACTACGACATCTCCACCGAGGGCACGCCGGAGCAGATACGCGATGTCTTCGGCAGGCGGAGCGCCAGGATCATCGGGAAACGCTTCCGCCTCGTCCACTACTACCATGGGGCGGATATAATCGAGATCAGCACCTTCCGCAGGGCTCCATTGCCTTCAGACGGGGAGGTTTCAGGCGATGAAAACGCCTATGGCACCGCCGAGGAGGACGCGTGGCGAAGAGATTTCACTGTCAATGCATTATTCTACGACCCCTCCAGCAAGCGG
The DNA here is from genome assembly GCA_016930955.1 of Victivallales bacterium. GTDB lineage: Bacteria > Verrucomicrobiota > Lentisphaeria > Victivallales > JAADHT01 > JAFGFR01. The sequence continues at coordinate 7,007 of JAFGFR010000287.1, forward strand.
GTGGTTGATTTTACCGGCAAAGGAATAGAGGACACCAAAGACCATGTTGTCAGGGTTATCGGTGATCCTATGGGGCGCCTCGAGGAGGATCCGGTCAGGATACTGCGTGCGCTGAAACTTGTCGGGCAGTATGGGTTCAAGCCTGAGCCGAGTACTGCGGCGGCAATCTCCGCATCGCTGCCGCTCATCACGCAGTGCTCGCATTCCAGACTCTCCCTCGAGCTCGAGAAAATCATCCGCAGGCCATACTCGCACTCGATATTCCAGGCCTTCCACGACTTCGGCCTTCTCCCATACTACCTCCCCTTTTTCAGTGAAGAATGGGGAACCCCAGAATGCGTCTACATGCTTGAGCTTCTTCGAGAGCGCAACGAAAGGATACTTCAAGGATCCTACAGGGACAGCGTCTCGCTTGCGATAGCCACCGCCTGTCTGCCCTACATCGAGAGGACTTTGCGGCAAGACTCCAGCGAAGAACGAGGATGGCAATACTTCAGGGGTATAGAAAAAGTGATCCATAAAACCATACTCAAGGTTTTTGCGCCTTTTCATTTTCCCAAAAGAATCGTGGCCTCTGCCGTCGGGATGATAATGCTTCAGCCCTCGATGCTTAACATGTCGCGGAAGAGCAACAATCTGCGGAACAAGCGCTACCTCCACGCCAGGGAGCTTATGACTCTCCAAAACAAGTTCAAATGGAATGATCCTGAGCTTGAGGCCTTCTGGCCGCCGATGGCAAGCCCGCAACGCCATCCCGCCGATCCCGGCGATGGACAGCGGCGGATTAAGAGAAAGCCTAGGCGGAGGGGAAATGACAGACCGGCAAAAGACAGCTATGGAGACATGGTGCAATGCGGCAACCCGGAGGGTTAAATCTCAAAAATTCTTTCTAACCAAAAAGGTGAAAAGCGAGATAATCCTA
>JAFGFR010000288.1 GCA_016930955.1 Victivallales bacterium
TGGCCTCGCATCCCAAATGGCAGGCCGCGCCTGTCCGCGTGCCCCGCACAGCCAGGCGGCCGCGGGTAGTTTCGAAATTGGCTCCCGGGATGAAAAGCTGTCGCCTTGTTCTTTGTCATTTGGTATCCGGCTTGAAATTCGGGATCAAGACAACCCGAGAATAAGTTTCATTCACTAAATCAGGAAGGACCCTTGATCTTGAATTTGGTGACGCGTTTTTTTGGTTTGCCGTCGTCCTCCTGTTCGGGAGGCTGTTGCAAGATGTCGGGAGGCACCTCGGAAAGCTCATCCACACTCATCACAACGGTTCTCATATGGCTGTCGAGCTTTTTCGGCTGTTTCCCCGACGCGCTGTCAGGTGTGACAGGCTTGGCCTGCAGAACCTTCGGGCGGCCATCCTCCGAGGCAGTTCCCGAGAGTATTTCAGAGGACATGGCATCTCTTTTTTTAGGGGGGAGCACCTTCGTCTTGTCGTAGGTCAACCCGCCGTCGACCTTGGCGATGACCTTCTTGGGCTCTTCCTGAGGTGCTTGTTCGGCTTCCATGCCGGTGTCGCCGGGAATCTGTTCCTCCGGCGGCGGCGAAGTCTGCTCATGTTCAGCGGGCGGTTTCGGGGATACTATCTTCCCGACCAGAACGGGAGGGGATTTTCTTTCAATTGGCTTGACCGGCGGCGGAGGTGCCAGAGTGCCGGGGGCCACCTTGCCTATCATGGTCATGCCACCGTCATTCTGCAGCTTGGGTCTCGGCGGAGGTGCCAGAGGGCCGGAGGGAACTACACCAGGACCTATCGGGACTCCAGGCCTTTTGAACGACTGGGGCGGCAACTGAGGCGACGCTGGAGCCTGATGCATCTGCGGCATATTCTCGCGAGGAATGGCCTCGGTCTTGGCGATAGTGCTGCTCATTGTGCTGACATTGGAGGACGGTGGCGCAAAGAAGCCTGTGCCGATTTTAGGGATCATCGTTCCGGTATGCATAGGAGTGGGAGGCTTGGTCAGCTTGATGACCTTGGTCGGGGGGCCGGCTGACTTGACATGGGGCTTGGTCTGTGAGATGACTGGCTCGACAGGTCTCTCGGAAGGTATCTCGATTTTCAGGACCGATTCGCCGATGGAGACGATGTCGCCATCTTTCAATATCTTGTCGACGGGAGTCATCTGATGTGGATCCTCGAGAATCTGCCCGGCCTGCAGCAGCTCCCCGTTGACAAGCGTCCCGTTGCGGCTTCCTAAATCCCTTATGCGAACGCTGGGAGGATCAAGTATCAGGAGGCAGTGCCTTCTGGAGATGCGCATATCCTTTTCCTTGGGTATTTGCAGCGCGCAGTCGGAGGATCTGCCGATGAGGCAGAGCCCCTTCTCGTCAAAGACGAACTCCTCGCCCTTCATATTCCCTTCGGTTATTCTGAAAATGACCTCTTCCTTGGACATGTGCTGCGTTGCTCTCCCTGAAATATCAAACAAAAACGACCCAACAAGACGGACCAGCCCCGTCCGGCAAGTACAATATGCCAACAAAATAAAAACTCAAACTCCCAAACAAGTTTTGCCCAAACTTTTCCTGGGAAGACTATACCACGTAAGTCGACGCGGTGGTGGTACCTCCCAGACTGCACCAGTCGGTGTGGAAGAACTGACCTCTGGGCTTGTCAACCCTCTCGTAGGTATGGGCACCGAAATAATCGCGCTGAGCCTGGAGAAGGTTTGCCGGAAGCCTTGCCGCACGGTAGGAGTCGTAGTACGACAGGGCACTGGAGAAGGTGGGCACAGGAATACCTATCTGGACCGCTGTGGCTATAGTCCTGCGCCAGGATTCCTGACACTGGTCAATAACCTCCTTGAAAAACGGGTCGAGCAAAAGATTGGCCAGGCCGGGGTTATTGTCAAACGCGCTCTTGATGTCGCCGAGAAATTTGGCCCGTATTATGCAGCCTCCGCGCCACATCAGCGCGATCTCGCCATATTTGAGGTCCCACTTGTACTCCTTCGCCGCGAGCTTAAGCATCTGGTAGCCTTGGGCGTAGGAGCAGACTTTGGAGGCGTAGAGAGCCTTTCTGACATCCTCGATGAAGGTGTTTTTGTCGCCTTTGAATTCAGCTACCGGGCCGGAGAGGACTTTGGACGCGTTCACGCGCTCCTCCTTAAGCGCAGAAAGACAACGAGCGAACACGGCCTCTGCAATGGTGGGAGCTGGGGAGCCGAGGTCGAGTGCACTCTGGCTCGTCCACTTGCCCGTACCCTTCTGTCCTGCAGTATCGAGTATCACATCCACCATCGGCCTGCCAGTCCCCGAATCCTTCTCGGCCAGGATGTCCCTGGTGATTTGAATAAGGTAGCTGTCCAGGTCGCCGCTGTTCCATTCCTTGAAGACCTCGTGCATCTCCTGCGCGGAAAGCCCGAGAGCAGTGGAAAGAAGGGAATACGCCTCGCATATCATCTGCATGTCACCATACTCGATCCCGTTATGCACCATCTTCACGTAATGGCCTGCGCCGTCGTTGCCAACCCATTCGCAGCAGGGACTGCCGCCGGCCACTTTAGCGGCGATGGCCTGGAAGACCGGCTTTACATGCTCCCATGCCTCCGGGTTGCCGCCGGGCATGATTGACGGGCCCTTGAGTGCGCCCTCCTCACCGCCCGATACCCCAGTGCCTATAAACCTGATGTTTTTGGCGGCGAGCTCGCGAGTCCTGCGAATCGAGTCCGGGAAATGACTGTTTCCACCGTCGATGAGGATGTCGCCGGGGTCAAGGTGCGGGAGGAACTGAGAGATTGTGTCGTCCACAGGTGACCCTGCCTTGACCATGATCATTATCTTCCGTGGGCTTTTGAGGTTCGAGACGAGCTCCTGCACGGTTTGGCAGCCGATGATATTCTTCCCCTTTCCACGCCCGTTGACGAAATCATCGACCTTTGAAACAGTCCTGTTGAAGACAGCGACTGTAAAGCCCTTGCTCTCCATGTTCAGCACAAGATTCTCGCCCATCACGGCAAGACCGACCAAGCCGACATCAGCTTTCTCAGACATCTCTCATCTCCTTAAATGTGATAAAATTTCATGCGATGCAACCGAATCTCATGGTCTTCAGGGCATCTGCGAATCCCGCGGAAGCGTGCTTTAGGCTCACGCGGTATGCGGGAGGCTCCCTCCTGGGCGGATAGTCGCCGCGGAGCTTCTCGAACGACCTTGTGTCGGCACGCAGAGCCTTGTCGTCCACGATAATATCGTAGGTCGCGACGACGGCATGCCTCATGACATCGTCAAGAGAGCGTCCGCGGCACTCGATCTTGATCTCGCGATCAGTCGGTGCCGGCACACAGTCCGGAGCCCAATCGTCCATGCCAATGCCAAGGCATCCGCCCAGCGCCCGCACACACGCGACGGTGCCATTGGCCTTCCCGTCAAGGGAGTATCCCGCTATATGGGGTGTCGCGAAGCGAACAACATCCATCAGACCGGTGTCAATTATAGGCTCATTTTCCCAAACGTCAAGCACCGCTCCGGCAATTTCCCCTGTCAAAATCGCCTTTCTGAGCGCATGCCCGTCAACCACCTCTCCCCTGGAGCTGTTGATTATCCATGGTTTTCTGCGAACTTCGCAGAAAAAAGCTGCCGAGGCCAACTTGAAAGTCGGGAAATCTCCTCCCCTCTCCAGGGGGACATGGAAGGAGATGATATCAGCCTCCCGGGCAATTTGAGAGAGTGTGTGGAATTCATAAGGTTTGTCTGCGAGAGAGTCTTTTCGGGTGTTTGCCGCGGCGATTTGCGGGGAACAAATTGGAGTCCGCGGGATGGAATTCTGCAACGGCGGGTCGTTGCGCATGACTTCCATGCCCATGGCCTCTGCAAATGTCGCGACCTTTGATCCGACGTTGCCGAGTCCCACGATCCCGATAGTCCTGTCCTTGAGCCTCCACCCCTCCTGACGCCCCAACTGGAGGAGCGCCGATGCAATGTATTGCTGTACAGAAAATGAATTGCAACCCGGCGCGCTCGTCCACAAAACGCCAGACTTCGCGCAGTATTCCGTATCTATGTGGTCGAATCCGATTGTGGCAGTGGCCACGATTTTGACTGGCGAGCCTTCCAGGAGAGCCTTGTCGCATCGGGTTCTCGTCCGCACGACAAGGGCATCCGCATCACAGACATGCTCGCTCGAAATGCCGCCGCCAGGCAGATAGAGGACCTCGGCATGCGGCTCGAAGGCACCCTTGATGAACGGTATTTTGTCGTCAATCACTATCTTCAAAGAAAAACTCCTCCCGAGCAAGGGGGCTTTAAGTTTGATCGGTCAAAGGGCGTTTTCATCGCTGACTTCCTCGTGGTACTCCGCGTCCTCGTTGACCGCCCAGACATCCACCTTATGCCCGAGAATCGCTTTTGCGGCGAGCATCCCCGTCTCAACCGAGTGGTCCATGTTATTGTAGCGGAACTGCCCGTATCTGCCCACCGGCAGGAGATTCACAATAGTTGAGAGATGAGCCCTTATCGACGAGACGGCCTCCCGGTATTTGCCGAAGTAGCAGGGGTATGACTTATGGTAGCGGACTACCTTGAAGTCCGAGGGAGTCAGATTTTTGAGGAAATCGATTTTAGAGATATCCTCCATGGCGGACTGTTTGAGTTCTGAATCGGGGGCGGTCCACATGGGGTCGGTGTCGTTGCAGAAATACTCCAGCTCGATGCTCGATGACCCCTCCGGAGCCATTGACTCCGACCAGTTGTGGAAGAGGTTCATCCTGCCGGCCTTGACATCCGAGGAGTTGATGTATATCCAATGGTCGGCCACAAGGAGTGGTTTGTCGAACATCAGGGTCACCGCGACAAGGGAGCGGTAGGACAGGGAGTCCGCGGCAGCTGTCACCTCTGGTTTGGCAGGCTCCAGCGCCCTGACAAGATCGTCAAGTGGCATACTTGACACCACGGCCTCGACATCCACTGAAATCTGCTGCCCGTCGTGTTGTCTGAAAGCTACAGAGCATACGCGGCCATCCGAGACAAATATGGAGACGACCTCGGCGCCAAAGATTATTTCCGAACCGGACTTGATTATCTCGGATGCCATCGCCTCGCACATCTGACCCGCACCGAGACGGGGATAGTTGAAGCAGGAAACAAGGCTGGTCTGCTTATCGACACCCGACAGCCCGAGCATATCTTTGACAACCTTGGAGAAGGAGAGCGCCCTGATCCTCTGCGCAGCCCAGTCGGCACTGATGTTGCCGGGCTCCACGCCCCACACCTTCTTCGTGTAGTCATGAAAAAAAATACCATATAGCCTGTCCCCAAAACGGTTCCTCACCCAAGAGCTGAAACTGTCCTCAGGCACCAAAGGAAACAGACGCCTCTTGATGTAGCTCAAGGCAACCAGCACAGACTTGACCAGACCCAGCTTGAAGACTATCTCCAACGGCCTCAGGGGATAGCTGAAAAAGATGTTGTCGTAATAGATCCTGGTGCAACGTTTGCAAACAAGAAAATCGTCGCCCATGATATCCTGCCACAACGCGGCGACCTCCTTGTTCTTCGTGAAGAACCTGTGGGGGCCGATATCAAAACGGAATCCATTGTGCTCCAAAGTCTTAGAAAGCCCCCCCGCAATCGAGTCCTTCTCGATCACGACACATTTCACATTGTTCTTCACCGAGAGCCCGAAAGCGGCCGCGAGCCCTGCCGGGCCGGCACCTATGACGACGACAGGCTTGGAGTCACACTGACTCGCAGGGGGTTTATCCGCCCGCTTGCCAGAGGTCTTCCCCCGCGATGTCTTCTTTCCCTTCACAGCCATAGCGACTAGTATACCATACCTTAGCAAGCACGTCTTATGCAGTTCAAGCTAAACGCCGGAATATGCGGAGAACCCTCCGTCAACCGGGATCACCGTCCCGTTGACAAAGCCTGAGGACGAGTCGTCAACCAACCACAGGAGCGCTCCGAGGAGCTCCTGCGGATCGCCAAAACGGCCCATCGGTGTCTGCGAGAGGATTTTCATGGCGCGCGGTGTGAATGAGCCGTCCGGAGCAGTCAGGAGCGAACGGTTCTGGTCGGTAAGGAAAAATCCAGGAGCTATCGCGTTGACCCTTATCCCCACCTTCGACATGTGCACCGCAAGCCACTGCGTGAAATTGCTGACAGCCGCCTTGGCCCCGCTGTATGCAGGTATCTTGGTCAGCGGACAGAATGCATTCATCGAGGAGATGTTTACCACCACACCGCCCTTTCCCGATGCCATTGCCCTTCCAAATGCCTGAGTCGGCAAAAGAGTGCCGAGAAAATTCAGATTGAACACAAATTGCACACCCTCGGGATCAAGGTCGAAAAATGTCACCAGATCAGGATTTTGGGCGAGCAAGTCCTCCTTTTCGAGGAACTCCTTGGAGGTCGTCCCCTTGGGATGATTCCCCCCGGCACCATTGATGAGAATGTCGCAGGGGCCAAAGATTTCCCCGACCTTATCCACCGCGGCGGCAAGGCTGGATTTCTCCAGCACATTCGCAGATATGCCCACCGCCTGCCCTCCTGCATCCAGGATTCTCTTCGCCACGCCATCTGCGGCCTCCTGACGCAAATCCAGCACCGCCACCTTGGCGCCGCAAGCCGCGAGACCCTCGGCCATCTCGCCACAAAGCACCCCTCCCCCGCCTGTTACGACAGCGGTCCTGCCCTCCAGATCCACCTTGAACGGACATCCCATGACTCGCCTCCATAATCGTCTTGTAAAACAAAGATTGACCCGTGCGGAAAACCGCGGGGGATAAACTTACAGCATCGGGGTCGAATGTCAATGCGAGATTGCAATAACACATTTACGCCTTAATTTATCCAGCCTGCAGCGGTATGCCGACGCATTCCGGGAATTGCGGCTGAGCCGGCTTGAACCAGTAGGAGCAGGGAAATATCATGAGGAAATGGCATGAGTCGGGGCCTTTCACGGTCTTCGACACTGAGACGACCGGACTTTCACCGCGTTATGACAGGATCATCGAGATCGCCGCGATAAAGGTGCTGCCGGACGGATCGAGAGAAAACTACCATTCTCTCGTAAATCCCCAACGCAGGATCCCCCTCGATGCATCGAGGGTGAACAATATCACCGACGAGATGGTGCGATCCGCACCTGAATTCAGCGAGCTGGGGCCTAAATTCCTTCATTTCTGCAGCGGCAGCACACTGGTCGCACACAACGCCATGTTCGATCTCGGCTTCCTGCAGGAAAGCCTTAGCCGCAGCGGCCTGAAACTCTGGAACGGGAAAACCATCGATTCAATCAAGATAGTCAAAAACGCATACCCGGGACTGCCCAGCTACAGCCTGCAGAGCCTGAAATGTCGATTCAACCTCGGCACCGGCCTGCAAGGGACGGCACACCGCGCATTCGCCGACGTAGAATGGACTCTGGAGATATTCGGGATGGCGCTGCAGGCAATAATAGACTCACGCGCCAACTGACTTGATTTGTAGTTTTCAGGCATCACAAACAATTTTTTGTAACCAAACGGACATTGACTGCGAATAGAGTAATGTAAGGAAGTTGAGAGGGCCGGATTTCAAAACTCCGCGTGGCCACGGGTAGTTTTGAAATTGGCTATTGTTTATGAAGTATGAACAAGAAAGGAGACGGATCATGAAGACGAAGGGAATTATGCTGTTGGCAGCATCTTTGCTGCTGGTCGTGGGTCTGGGTTTGAGCGCTGGAGAGGAAGGCACTGCGGAGGGCTTCGGCAAGAAGTTGAGTGGTCAGGGTGAAAAGATGCGCGGCGGGCCCGAGGGCCATGGCTCCCGGCAGATCATGGAAGAACTCAATCTGACCGAGGAGCAGAGAGAACAGATGAAGATCATACATGAGGACTATGTGGATCAGATGAATGCCGTCGGAGAGGCCGCATCTGCCGCCAGGGAGGCATTCGAGGACGTTCTCGACGCGGACGATCTGGACGAGGACAAGATACGCGAGCTCAGCAAGGCCGCTGCTGAAAAGAATGCGGATATGCTCGTCCTCAGGGCGAAGATGATGAAGGAGCTCGATTCTGTCCTCACCCCCGAGCAGAAGAAGATCGCCGACGAGAAGAAGGCCGAGTTCAAGGAGAAACGCCAGGCTCGTCGCGAAGAGATGAAACAGAGGATGCAGGAGCATAAGGAGAAGATGAAGCAGCGTCGGGAGAAACGCAGGGAAGGAAAAGACGATGATGAGGAGTAGTCTCTGAGCCTGCAATATACGGGGACGGGTCTTTTCGGGTTGAAAAGACCCGCTTCCGCGCTAAGGTAGATTCTGATATTGAGAGAGCAACTCGCATTGGGATTTACCGAGGTTCAGATGAGCGGAGAAGATTCCGAGACAGTCAGGAATGTGCTTGATGGTGATGTTGACAGGTTCGAGCACTTGGTCGAGAGGTACAAGCAAAAAGTTTTCTCGATGGTCGGCAAGCGGGTGCCCCCGGCAGATGTCCCGTCAGTCTCACAGGATGTTTTTATCAGGTGTTTCCGATCTCTGAAGAACTACTCCACGGGAAAGCCTTTCGAGAACTGGCTATCGAGGATCGCCCTCAGGACATGCTATGACTACTGGAGGGAAAAAGGCTCGGATTTGACGGCACGCGGACCTGACATGACGGAGAAACACGAGGCCTGGCTGGAGAAGGCCAGGGCTGCCGTAAGCCTCGATGAGTTCGATGAGAAAACCGGAAGAGAGGAGGCAAATGAGGTGCTTGACAGTGTTCTTGGCAGGCTGGCACCGGAGGACAGGGCACTGGTGACTATGCTCTACTTGGACGACATGAGCGTCAAAGATGCCGCTGAAACACTGGGATGGAAACACAGCAAGGTTAAGGTCAGGGCAATGAGGGCACGCAGGAAGATGCGTGAGATGCTGAAAGGTGAATAAACGGGAGTTTCAGATGGGCGACGGGGAAAAGACAGACCTGACAGAAACAGCGCTGAAGAGAGCCTTTCAGGGACGAGGCGCTCCAGATATTCCCGACGGCTGGCAGGCAGGAGTGATGGAGGCACTCAAACATCAGTGTCTGATTGATTCCGTGAAAGAGCGCACGGGAAACATGCTTTTACGCTTCTCATGCGCAGCCGCAGGCATCGCCGCCGCCTTGGTGCTGTATTTTTCCCTCTTCTTCGAGCCTCCGCCAAATGAGAGCCCTTTGGATGTGGCGCTCTCCTGTCTGTATTCCGACACCGAGGTCAGCGAATTGTACTCGGTGATTTTCCAGCAGCAAACTCACAGGTAAGTCAAAATGATCAAGATTAGTCTTGCAGGCAAGTTCTGGACGGCGTTCATCCTGACATTCGCGTCGGGTATAGCTATAGGCGTAGTTGTCGGCATGAGCCTTGATGGCTCCAGACATCAGCCTGCTCCCGCTCCTCCGGGAATCACACCCGCTGGCCAGGGGTATGTCTCGAAAGGAAGGCTGGCACATCACATGTCAAAGGAGCTTGATCTCAACCCTGAGCAAAAGAGCGAGGTCGAGAAGGTGCTGGCGGAGATGACAAGGAGAATACAGGCCGCCCATTCGGAGAGAATTCCCGAGATCAAGGCGATAATGGAGGAATCCTTCTCCCGGATAGAACTCCTGCTTGATGACTCTCAGAAAGAGCGGCTCGCCCGAATTCGGGAAAGGCTGGACAGAATGGCAAGCCACAGGAGGGGGCAAAAAGATGCTGTCTCCCCTCGCCCAAACCCTCTAAATGGCGATTTCAAGCCCCCGGGCAGAATTCCGAAACACATGCGCGGAGATGCCGGCACAAGAAAAAGGCTCCAAAGACAGGCAACCGAAGATGAATTCCACCCAATCGAAGATGACAATGCCATTCTGCCTCCCTCGGACAAGTGAGCCTATAGCATATCCTTGAGCGCCCCCTTGCCCTTCTCCCCGGCCTTCTCGGCATCGTCGTCTTCTGCGCCTTCCTCATCACCCTTGAAGTCCGGGTCGGCAAACTTCTCCAGCTGACGCACCTGTTCGTGTATCTTATCCACTTCCTTCTCGAGAGCCTCGAACTTGGCGGCATTCTTGCTCTTGTCCGTCTTCTCGATAGTCTTCTCGAGCTTGTCTATCTTTTTGTCCAATGCGCTCTTTCTCTTCTCGAGTTCCTTGTCGAGCTTTTTCGTCTCAGCATCTATGCTCTTCTCGATCTTCTCGATTTTCTTCTGATCCTTATCGGCATCCAATTCCTCCATCGACTCCTTGAGTTTCCGGATTTTCTCGATTTGCTTCTCAAATGGGTTTTTCATCTCCGGAGCCTTGACGTCCTGTGCGTCAACAACAACTCCTGCCAAAACGACCAAACCCACCAGTGCTCCAATTGCCAGTCTCATCTTTTTCCTCCTCATCTTCACTAAAGACCATAACTATAACCAACCATTCCTCATGCCGAATCGCGGGCAAGCTTTTCGGCAAGCTCCCCAACAGTAGCATAAGTCCCGGGGAAAATCCAGTCCCCTGCGATTTCCGCAAGCGGAAAAATGACAAAATCCCTTCCGGCGGCCTTTCTGTGGGGGATATGCAGACTCCCGTCGCGGCATACTCCGTCGCCAAAGATAATTATATCAATATCGAGAGTGCGTGATGTTCCGGGAAGATGTCTCGGAGGTCTGCCTGCCTCAATCTCAAGGCCTTTGCAGCACTCCCAAAGTTCATGCGCCGACCCCCTCCATAGCCCTGTCAGGGCCTGGTTTGTAAAAGGAGGCGTGCCGGGCAGGCATTCAACTGCCTCCGAGTAGAAAAGCGAGGATCTGCAAATTTCGCACATCCCTGCGGAGGCCAGCCCGTCAACTGCGAGTGCGAAATTTGCTTCGATGTCCCCGATATTGGCACCGAGCGAGAGTGCGGATTTTATCATTTGAATTGTGCCCTGTAGAGTTCTGTCAGCAGATTAAATACGGCGGAGACAGAACGCATCCGGACCCTTTCTCTGCCACCTGGGAAACGGTACTCACGGACAACTCCCCTGCCCCCTAGCCTCGCAGCGATATAGACTAGCCCGACAGGCTTGGCGGCAGTCCCGCCCGAAGGGCCTGCGACACCCGTGATCGCAACGCCGGCATCCGAGCCGAATTTGCGGCACAAGGCCTCTACCATCCCCCCGGCGCACTCCGCGCTCACAGCACCGTGAACATCCAACAGATATCCGGGAATGTCCAAAAGAAGCTTTTTCCATTCGTTCGAGTAAGCCACAATAGAACCCTTGAATATCCTCGAGGCTCCAGGGATGCCGGTCAATGCCGCGGCAACCATGCCTCCCGTGCAGGACTCGGCGAAGGACACGCTTATGCCTTTCCTCATGAAAAGCCTGGCGACATGCTCCGCCGGGCTGCTCACGCCCACGGGAAGAATGTTTCCCTTGAAGACCCTCTTCAGCAGCCTTTTCGAAACGGCAATCCCCTCAGGATCCTTCGAGCTGATGTATATTTTCACGTTTTCAATCGACGCGCAGTACGCAAGGCTTATTGTCGAAATCTCTTTCAGCGCCTCGACGGCCCTGCTCTCGACAATCGATTCGGGAATGCCGGAGATGCAGATGGTTTCAGTTATTGTCCGCCCGAAAGAAAGCTCGGCAATATAGGGTAGAACCTCGTCCCTGAACATCGGTATCATCTCTGCCGGAGGGCCGGGCAGAAGGATCACGCATGGAGTCCTGCCATCCCCCACCTCAACCACCATGCCCGGGGCAGTCCCGACCTCGTTGCGGAAACATACTGCACCCTTCGGGACCAATGCCTGGACAAGCACGCTTTCAGGCATCGGGCAGTTCCTGGCCGTCCAGTATCCCTCGATATGCCTGCGCACTCCGGCATCCTCCACCATAGGCAAAGAGAAATAGTCCGCCACGGCCTTCTTGGTCAAGTCATCCTTGGTCGGCCCCAACCCGCCAGTGGTGACCACCACGTCACAGCCCGACTTGAGGATCATGTCAAGCTTCTGAACAATTTCCTCCGGGCTGTCGGATATCGTAAGGCTCTCCTTGATCAGAAGCCCCTCTCCCGTCAGCATCCTGCCAATATCGGCAAGATTCGTGTTGACGGTGAACCCCTTCAGAAGCTCATTGCCTATGCATACCACCCTTATGTCAAGGTCTCGCCCCGCTTTGACATCGCAGTTCACGGTCTGCCCCTCTTCACAGAAGAAAACTGGAGTATCGAGACCATAAGGAGAATGGTCACTGACTGCACCAAGGAGACCGCAGCAGTCCTCTGATCACCCCAGAGCATCGGGATTACACTCATGCCGATAGTCAGGACAAGCAGATGCACCATCAGCACCGAAGCCCTGCGGGAAAGACCCATGTCAGTGAACCTGTGCGAGATATGGTTGTGGTCGCCTATGTATATCGGCTTGCCTTTGATATAGCGTATCACCATGACTGCCAAAAGGTCGAATACGGGGATGGCAAGAATGAACACGGGGATCAGGATCGAAAGCGGAGACCGGCTCTCGTTAGACTCGTAATAGGTCACCATACAGCCCAGCGTGGCAAGCATGTAGCCCAGCAGGTGACTGCCCGAGTCGCCCATGAAGATGGTTGCCGGGGAGTGGTTGAAGAACCAGAACCCGAAAGTCGACCCGGCAAACACCGACCCGAGCACGGCCACGAAATATTGCTCCCTGACAGCTGCGGCGATAGCGAAAAAACAAAACGCTATCGCGGCAGTCCCCGCGGCCAATCCGTCCATGTTGTCAAAAAAATTTATCGCATTCATCATGAAAACTATCCAGAACACCGTTATGCACCAGGTAACCCAGTAAACGTTGATGAAGGCGCTTATATGCACCCCCCCCAGAGAGACCGCCACCGCGGCGATGGCGAACTGGCAGCACAACTTGGCCTTGGCACTCATGTTGAACCTGTCGTCATAAAGTCCGACAAGCACAGACATGAGGCCGGCAAGGCTGATGAAGATTATCCTCGGCGTGACGCTCATCACTCCTTGCAGATTTTCCATCACGTCCCTCGAGGCGTTCTGGCCCCCGACAGACCTCAACACAAACATCCCCATAATCACCGTCGAAACCACAGACGCATAGATGGCAATGCCCCCAAGTAGCGGGGTAGGGCTGCTGTGCCCCTTGTGAAGCTGCTCCGCCGGCTTGTCCAGAAACCCCCTCTTGAGTGCGATCACCCTGCATAGCGGGGTATAGAGCATTGCAAACCCCATGGCACACAAAGCGGCAAGAACATAAATATTCCACCAAGTAATCATAGCTTTCCCTCAAAACCATGCCCCACAGACTAAAAAATTCTTCCAGGCAATCTACAACAAAGAGGCTTTTTTACAATGTCCAGAGGTAAAAAGGCGGCACGTCATTTCAGATTCCCGCGTGTGTCGAGAAGCAGGATCTCGAATACCCCCTGCCTCTTGCCGAAATCAAGTGTCTCCACCCTTCGCATCCCGGGAAAAGACTCGCACAGAAAGGCCGCGCCCCTTACAATGTCAGTATCCTTGGAATGCAGCACGAAGAATATCCTCCTCGGCCCGAGCGAGGAAATATAGTCATCGAAGGACTCTACACCCACCGAGCACGGCATCCATTTCGTGACCTCTTTATGCTGTTTTCGCTTCAGCAAGCGCCATTTTCCCTCCGGCTTGAAAATGAAAAAATCCTCCGTGCCCGCATAGAAGCCAATACGCTCCTCGTCACTTGTCGATATCAATACCGGCACATCGCCTGAGGCTCCCACGGTGGAGACGACATCCGCCACAGCGGAGATCCATACCTTGTCTGTCCTCGGGTTCAAACCCTTGCCGGCATATGACAGCCCGATGGTCAACAAGATGAGGACAACATAGGTCCTCACGGGTAGGCGGAGCCCAACTTTGAGGCAAATTTCCCGCAGGAGTTCAGCCAGCGGAAGCATGCCTGCGGCGCAAAAAAACGTCACAACCAGGGAAAAGACTAAAAAATACCTCGACGAGAAGCGGACACCGGCAAAAAAAACAAGCAACTTGACTCCCAAATCACAAACAAGGAATATCAAAAGCCAACGGAAGACCCGGGACGCCCTCAACTTCGAGAAGCCCAGAGGTGAAAACAAAACCAATACAATCTCGGCAGGATAAAGCGATTTCAATATCATGCCCGAGAGATCAAGCCACATCCTGAATGAAAACAGCTTCACCATCATTCCAACTCCCCACTTGCCGAATCGGAGGAAAGTGTCCTCAAATAGCCCAACATCCTCTTGTCGACAAGACCCCATGTGCCCGGACTGCCCTCCAACAACCTCATGAAAGGAAGCGACGCAAGATAGCAGCCGGCAAACATGACAACGACGCAAGATAAACTTGCCAGAGCCTTTTTCGCGTTGAAGCCGGGAAACTTCCCTTCCGCGCAAAACACATCGGCCGCCAGGCAAAGCACGCCAACAGGCAAGATCACTATCCCCTCAGTCCTGACCGCCGTCGCAAGAGTGGTGAAAATACCGCAGAGAAGCCAACACACCATACTTCTGCGCCGCACCTGCAAGCCCATGGCCTCGACCATGAAAAACAAGGCACAAAAAAGCATCAGGAGAAACAACGGATCCCTCATGACCGACCCTGAGAGGCGGACAAGATCAGGATTCATCGCCACCAGAAATGCGGCAAGCGCCGCCAGCCTTCGCCCATACATAAGCTCGCCGATCAGAAACACCGGAACAACAAGCAGCGCTCCGGCAAGCACAGACACAACAAGACCCGACACCTCCGCAGAAAGACCTGTGAAACTCAGCCCGGCCATCAAAAACACATACAAGGGCGGCATGCGCCTGTTCCGCATAAACGCCGACTCCATGTCTCCAGAAGCTATGTCCCTGGCCATATAGACATAAAGGACCCCGTCCTTGCTTATCCTGTCGACTACAAACGGCCTCGCAGCACGAAGGCAGAGGGCTAGAAGCAACAACACCGACAAGCATACAAGCCGCCTGTCAAGCACACTTTCAAGCTTATCAAACAAGTTTCCCATCCTAGCCTGCCTTGTCTCGACTGATCATCCCGATGCCAAAACACCGACACCGAGAATGCCAGTCTTACACATTTTACCCCGCCTGAGATTGCGAATTCCGCAATCGGAGTCTATAATGTACCCCCTGTCGAGGTTTTTAAAACACGCTTTAGGGATTTAAGCATGCGCAAATACGTTTATATGGTCAGTCTGGGCTGTTCGAAGAATCTGGTCGACACCGAGGTCGCCGCAGGCTCGCTGCTTGCATCGGATACCGGTTTGGCCTCCGAGCCGGAGCACGCAGATGTCTTCTTCATAAACACCTGCTCGTTCATCCCCCCGGCCAGGGAGGAGGCAGAATCCTATATCAGACAGGCTGTCGAATGGAAGGAATCCCCGGGCAGATCAAAAAAAATTGTCGTCGGGGGGTGTCTGACAAACTGGGACAGACAAAAAACATTCCCCCTCAAGTACCCCGAAGTGGATGCATGGATAACAAGCGACGAATCACCTGAACTGCCAAATGTAATCCATAAACTATATCTCAAGAGAAGCATCTCAGACACCATCGTGCCACGTCTGACCACGCCGTCATTCCTATACGACCACCAAACACCACGCCTGCAGCTGACACCCCCTCACTACGCGTACCTGAAGATAGCCGACGGCTGCAACAACAAATGCTCCTATTGCACTATCCCAAGCATCCGCGGCAAACTCCGCTGCCGTACAGTAAAATCAGTGATCGAGGAAGCCAGAAATCTAATTGACAATGGTGTCAAGGAACTTATCCTCACCGCTCAGGACTCCACAGCATTCAACCAGAAAAACCCCTCCGAGAAACTCCACATGCTCATACGCAAACTGGACAAGATCGATGCGGAGTTTGACTTCCGTTTGCTCTATGCCCACCCTGCACGTCTCTCCATCGACATCGTCGGAGCCATTGCCACCTCAAAGCATATGCTGCATTACCTGGATATGCCGCTGCAGCACATATCGGCAAAAATTCTCGACAGCATGAACAGGCGAGTCAACCCGCAACAGATCAGGGAAACCCTGAAAGAGCTCAGGAGGCAAATCCCGGACATCGCATTGCGCACCACCTTCCTCGTCGGCTTCCCCGGAGAGACTGAGGAAGACTTCCAAAAACTCCTCGATTTCGTCCGAGAACAACGTTTCCACAGACTCGGCGTCTTCACCTTCTTCAGCGAGTCACGCACAAAGGCGGCAAAAATGCCAGGGCAAGTGCCGGCTGAGATAGCCATCGAGCGCAGAAATCGCCTCATGGCCGCACAAAAAATAATCTCAAAGCAAATCAACCAAGACCTCGTGGGCAGGACTCTTAGAGCAATAGTTGACGAGACTGCCCCCCAAAAGCGTGCCGCAACCGCAAGGACATACATGGATGCCCCGGAAATCGACAACACCCTGCACGTCATTAAAGTCCCCAAGTCTCTCAAACCAGGCGACCACATCAACGTGAAAATAACCAAAGCCCACCCCTACAGCATCCAAGGGCTCCCAGAAAAACCTCAGGCTTGTCGCCACTGAATAAATCCTGTAGCCGCGACAAGCCACAGATGACGCTCCAGCAACACCTGAAGACTCGATAGCAACTTGTCTCGATACAATATGCAAAAATAACCGATATATATATACTTTTTTCCTTTTTAACCATTTTCAACGCCAATTGATGCCGTAAATTATATACAGTTCATGAAGTTGCATTGGTTCGGAACCTGAGGATTCACCGCAGAGGACACAGGGAGCAGAGATGAGCTTGATGGGAAAAGATCCATTAACCGGCAAGGTCATCGGTTGTGCGATTAAAACGCAAAGACTGTCGGACGCCATAGGACGGTTCAAGCTCTTATCCCTCTGTGCTCTTTGTGGCAAAAAAAACGAATTAGAACGATTTGGCGCTCCCGACATCCGATCGTTGGCGGGAGATCATGACGATATGCAATGACAATAATTCAGGAGGCAGATTATGGATTCGGTATCGGACAAGCAGTCGGCGGACGGGATCAGGAGACAGGTGCCAAAAGAGCTAATGCCGGAACACATCAGAAGATATCGGGATGCCTATGATATAGTCCCGGGCGCTCCGCTCTACCGCAGGGAATTCGGCTTCTACTGCATGGACGAGTGGCACAAGCAAGGTCTGGCTCCCGATGCCAATCTCAACGAATTATTCGTTTTCGACCCCCCTGCGAACCACACACTTGGCTGTCTGGGATGGTGCGAGGCGGCATTCTTCCCGCAATTCGAGTCAAAGGTGATCGAGGACCGCGGAGATTGCGAGGTGGCCCAGGATTCCGCCGGCAGGCATGTTTTATTTTTCAAGGGTCGCCGGAGCGGCTTCATGCCGGAGTATCTGACACACCCTGTCAAGGACCGCGAGACCTGGGAGAACAACGTCAAGTGGCGCCTGGAACCCACAAGCCCCGAACGCTATGCCGACATCGAGAAACGTATGGAGAAAAGCAAGGCCGCGGCAAGTCAAGGAATGATGATCTGCGCAAACCTCATCGGCGGATACATGTACCTGAGAAGCCTCATCGGCCCGGAGGATCTGCTGTACAAGTTCTACGACACCCCGGATCTTATCCACGATTGCATGAAAACATGGCTGGAACTCGCCGACACAGTGACGGCCAGACATCAGGAGCATGTCTCGATAGACGAGGTATACTTCGCCGAAGACATCTGCTACAACCACGGCCCGCTTATATCCCCCGACATGATCAACAAGTTCATAATACCCTACTACCAGCAGTTCATCGGCAATGTGAAACAGCGGCAGATCGACAGGTCAAGGCATATTTATGTCCAGATTGACACCGACGGCCTCGCCGATCCGGTGATCCCGGTGTACCGCAAGGGCATTGGAATGGATGTCATGAGCCCCTTCGAGGTCGCCTCCGGCTGCGATGTCGTACGCACAGGGAAAGAGTTCCCAGACCTGGTCATGTCAGGCGGAATTGACAAAAGAGTGCTGGCACAGGGAAAAAAGCAAATCGACGATATGCTCCGCAGAATCATCCCCGAGATGCGCAGACGCGGAGGATATATCCCCACATGTGACCACGGCGTCCCGGCTGAAGTCACACTCGAAAACTATATGCACTACAGACAACGCTGCATCGAGCTCGGCGGATAAACAAGTTTTTTTTATTTTTTTTCAAAAAGGCACTTGACATGGTTGGTAATGCGTATTACGTTTAGCGTATTAGCAGGATGTTTTCAGTCAGTATTGAGGTCGAGGAGTTGAAATGATCACGATGAAGGACATAGCCCGTCTGGCGGGTGTCTCGCAAACCACGGTTTCACTTGTGCTCAACCGCCGTCAGACTTCCCTGCGCATCGGGGATGATACACGCCGCCGTGTTCTTGATATCGCCTCCAAGGCCGGGTATTATCCCAATGCCATAGCGCGGGCCATGGTGAATGGGAGGACCGGCGTAATCGGATATAGCGGCTCTGCACAGACAGAGCATATAGGGCGTATGCTTGACGGTGTGCTGAGCGGTGCCCAGGCAACCGATTATTTTATCAAGGTTCTCCAACCCGGCGGTAGTGTAACCCAACAGATGTTGTTGCGGAAAGTCATCGAGCAACGACTGTCCGGGATAATCTGGGTCGATAGCGACGAGGCATTCCTTGACCTGGCCCAGGCCGAGCTTTCCAAGGTTAGGATACCTATGGTAATTTTGGACCACACACAGATCAACACTGGAGACAAGCTTGCAGCCGGCATCAGGATACGTTCTGACGACGAGGCTGGGATCGGTCTGGCGGTCGAGCACTTGGCGGAGCTCGGCCATTCGCGCATAGGGTTCGTCTCCACCCATGGAGCCGGCTCCACCACCTACCTTTGCCGGGCAGAGGGATTTAGGCGCGCAATGGTCAAGCTTGGCTTGAAGATCCCCGGCAGCTATCAGCGTTGGCCGGCAGAATCGGGCATCGAGGGAAGCCTGAAACTCATTGCCGAGATGCTGTCGGGCCAGGAACGACCTACTGCAATTGTCTGTGAGACCGACTACATCGCCATGACAGCACTCAGGGCGGCGCGTCATCTGGGTCTGCGAGTTCCGGAGGATATTTCAGTCGTGGGCTTCGCCAACCTGACCATGGGGGAATATGCAGACCCGCCGTTGACGACTGTCAGTCAATCCTTCCGGCTGATGGGAGAAACCGCTGTCAAGTGGCTCGTGTCGGCCATAGACAATATAGATGATCAGAATCAGGAGCGCTCGTCGTTAAAGCTTGTGCCAACCCACTTAATCATCCGTGGCTCCACGGGGCCAGTTCCATGAAACACCCCGCCTTGGAGGGAGGATGGGATAGGCGGCATGCGGGGGAAACGCTGAGATGGCAAGGAAGATGCGCAGACGGCATCCGGGATAAGAATACTGAATAAAAAAAAGGAGAGACGAATGAGGTCTAAATCAAAGACACAAAAGAGATGCACGGTGGTGATATTCTTGCTTGCGCTGGCAAGCATCAGCCATATGACACTGGCATCAGACGCGCTTCATTCGCCGAGAGGGGTTTCGGGGATTTTGGACGACGCAGAGCAGGTGACGCTTGTGAAGGACGGGGAGATCAAGGCTGTTATCGTCATTCCTGACGATGAAGACCTGTCTGCTTCTGCGATTGAGGCGACGCGCAAGGCCGCCGATGAATTTCAGAATTACATTGCCCTGCGGACAGGCAAGCGTCTGCAAATCTTGAAGTCCGCCAATTACAAAGGCGGTGCCGCCGTTTTCATAGGCGAGTCGAAGGCAGCCAGAGCTGCAGGTTTTGTGAA
>JAFGFR010000289.1 GCA_016930955.1 Victivallales bacterium
CCCAATGCTTCAGAGAAATAAATCAAAGTAATTTTAATTTAAAGTGTCAAATTTAAATCAGGACTTGACAGGGTTTCAGGTTTCAGCAACTCCAGATGCGAAAACCCGACGGCGCAAGCCGTCCCTTGGACTGCGGTGCTGCTGTTCCAGCACCGCTTTCATTCGCGACACAAGCCGGGCCAAAGCGAAAGAGCCAAATTTCAAAACCAAAGCGCAACTAAAGAAGTTGTGCACGGTTTAGAGCTTAGGATTTCGGACTTTCACCTGCTGCGTCGGTGGCAGTCTTACCGCATTACTGATTGCCGATCACCGGCTTTTGGTTGTTTGTAAATCATTCCGGCGAGTGTAAAGGCAATGGGCTGCTAGGAAGGGACGGGGTATATCCTTAACCTGCAGTGAGGCGGCATAGATGCTGGATGCCATGGAGTGATAGTTCATCTAATCCGTTATCGTCCACCGACATCACTCTCTGATCGGTAATCCTAAACGAAGCAGTAAAATCTCAAAAATGACAGTTAAAGTTTTTGCATGTAACGCTTTAAGAATAGATCCGCGGCACACTGCGGCAACTGCTTTATTTAGGATGACAGACTGGGCAATCTTTCATTTCGTCAGACAGGTCTGACGTGTCAATCATTTTCGCATCAACGTCATGGGTGGATATGCCTTTGGCCGCAGATATTGCGGCGGCGACTCCAGCGATCTGCCCTGTGAGGGCGGCGACGGGGATGACCCTGCACACGGACCATGCATCGCCATCGTCGACGGAAATTATTCTTCCGGCGGTGAGAAGCCCCTTGACTTTAGCGGGCACGAGTGCGCCGTAGGGGATTGGCCATACCCTCCCGGGCGAACGCCAGTCGGGGGCACTGCCCACACAGTTGTCTATATCTTGGTTCTCCTGATCATTCCTGACTCTCTCGATGCCGACTATCTTCCGTGTCGTCCTGAACTGCGCCATCGCCGGAAGAGCCAATGGAAACCTGGAGGCACAGTCTGCACCTTCTGCGCCGTAGCGTGAGCGAAGCAAGGCTCTAGATTCAAGAACAAATTGGCTGACGCTTCTGCCGTCAATTCCGCAGTAAGGCCTTGCCCCCTCGGGATGCCCTCTCCCAGCATCGTCGGCGCCGAGACGCACCATGTCCAGCAAAAGCTCGGGATCGCCGCTTTGAATAGCCGCCCCAGCACGCTTCAGAGAAGCCTCGATACCCCAAATCGAAAGATTGTTCAAACCCGTCTCCAGCTCGGCGCCGGCGAGAAACGCCACATCCGCGTCGCCAGTGGCATCAATGGTGCATTTTGCGTCCAGCAATCCTCTGCCGCTCTTGTTCTCGACCACGACTCCCCTTACACCGGAGCCTTTCATCTCGACATCGCAGACCAGCGTGTCGTACCAGATGTCAATTCCGGAGTCGACAAGGATCCTGTCCAGGGCAAGCACATAGGATGCCGGAGAGAAGGGTGCCCGGTAACGCGATTTCCTCTCTCCCGCGACCCCGCCCCAGCCTGGAGGCAGCTTGAAAGGGCTGTACTCCACGCAGAGCTTCAGAAGTTCCTCGGCTATGCCGAATATGACCTGCCTGCCGTGGCCGTCGCACAAGGGGAGGAATATATTGACCATGCCTGCAGTTGCCAGCCCCCCGGGGAATACGGTCTTCTCCAGCAGAGCCACCTTCAACTTTTTCCTCGATGCCTGCAGAGCAGCAGCCACACCGGCTATCCCCGCACCGCAAACCACAACATCATATGACTTTCTGTATCTCATCGCAGAACCGCCTGGTCCTTGTACCTCATGTCTATTGTCTTCACATCGCCTTCAATCAGCTCTATCTCCTCGAGGACTTTTTCCAAGACCGCCAGTTTCTCACGCATTCCTTTACGAGGCAACAGCAAGTCGTAATTCCTGCCGCCAATCGTATCGCTGATGTTCACATTGAACTCCTTCTCGTTGCTCAGGCTGACTCGCCTGACGATTACCCTCGGGGCTTCGGCTCCCGCAGCATCAAGAAAATCCAATGCCGGGACAGTCTGAGGCAATACATTACCGGGAAGCAACCCCGATCCACCAACCTTGAAACCAGTTATCACCGGCAGGTCACGGGAAAAATTCACACAGGAGTCCGTGTGCATAACAACCGAGTCTTCGTCAACAACCAGCTTGTTGCCATAAAAAAACACATAGGCCTTCGGCACGCGCTCTGTAATCTCCACAACAAGTGTGTCGGGAATTATCTTGTACACGGAGGCACTGGCGATGGCCGGCTCACCCTCGATCTTCAGACGCGCCGCAGAAAGGTCTATCCCGAAGAGATTGCTCTCTCCCCTAGCCAAGCCCAGGATCAAGCACACCTCGCCCTCGCGGGACTTCCACCACCCACCGCTTTTGACCACCACCCTGCGAAGCGTGAAGTGCCTGTTAGCGCTGAAAAGCCGACGGTGTCCCATACGGATTGCGTAAAAGACAAGGACTAACAGAGACAACAAAAGCAGCAGGGCAAGTATCACCCTCAACGCCGCCCGGTTAGATATGCTGTTCTTTTTCAAGGCCATGTCACAAAAAATTAATCAACAAAAGAGAGAATATAACACTCAAACTGGTCAAATGCAAAACTCCCCGTGACCGCATTGAACCTAAATAAAGCATTTAGGTTGAAACATCTTTGCCGGGTCTGACGCTTACTCGCTCCGAAGTGCGTCAATCGGGTTCTGCTGTGCCGCCTTCCAAGCAGGATAAGTGCCGAAGACAACCCCCACGACCCCGGATATCGAGATCGATAGAAGTATCCCGAAGTGAGATACAGCTATCGGCCAGTCGGCATAGCGCGCAACAATCTGAGATATCACAAGACCCACGCCGATGCCGATAACCCCTCCCAGCGAAGTCAAAAACACCGTCTCTATCAGGAACTGGGCGAGTATATCCCTCTTCTTCGCCCCCAACGCCCGTCGGGTGCCGATCTCCTTGCGCCTCTCGTAAACGTTCGCAAGCATGATGTTCATGATGCCTATGCCACCGACTATCAGTGAGATGCCCGCGATGGAGCCCATGACTATCGTGAATATGTTCTGAGTCTCCTCCTTCTGCCTCAGCAGATCCAGCGGGACCTGGATGCCCCAGTCCTTGCTCTCGCCCCGTTCCCGTTCAAGATACGAGGATATCCTCTTCGCAGTATTGTCTATGTATGAAATATCCGACACCTTTATTATCAGCACATCGGCCTCGACATTGAAGATGTTCCCTCTGCGCCCTTCACGGATCACCGAATAGAACCCAAACACCGCCTCGGATGTTCCGGAAGGAATAAGTATCATGTCATTCGGGCTGCCAAGCTCGGGAAATGTGGTGCCGAGATTGTTCTCGATCACGCCTACCACCTGGAATATTGCGTTCTCCACGGTGATGCCCTCTCCGATAACGCTGCCGCCCCCAAGTGCAAAAAGCTTCCTCTTGACATCACGGCCTATCACACAGACCATCGCCTTGTTCTTCGAGTCAACAGTGCTGAGCCATCTCCCCTCGACAATCCGGCTGTTGGTCTCGTCAAGGAACTCCTTGTCAGTGGAGACGACCTTCACATCCAGCCTCCTCGTGCCCTTCAGTATCACCTTACGGGCATTTCGCATCGTGGTAACCATGTCAACATTCTCGAAATCCCTCAGATAGTCGCGGTTCTTCACCGTCAGTCCGTAAGACTGCACGGAACTCGCATCCTGGCCGGAAGTCGCGTCTTTCCCCTCCAGGGCAGGAGGCTTGCTGTAAACTATTATCTTGTCAATCCCCATGGCCTCTATCTGCTCCAGCGCCTGCCTCTTCGCTCCCTCTGATATCGCCAGCATCGAGATCACGCTTCCCACACCGAAGATCACACCCAGCGAAGTCAGCAATGAACGTATCTTATGCAGCAAAAGATTGTGGAAAGAAAGCCTGAAAATATCTCTGACAAGCATCGGCACATCCTAAAAACACTTTCGGCGAGAAGCTCGGGTGAGCACTAGTGCGGCAATCGCCCGGCACTCCTCAGGTATGGCGCTTTATCCCCGCTATCACCAGCCTGTCCTTGACCCGCTCGCAGTGGTTGCATATAAGACCGACCTCGACGATGCACTCCTTCTGTACAAGCTTTTCCGCAAGATCCAGCCCAGACGAGAAAACCGTGCGGATCATCTTCATCTCAAGCCTGTCCCCCGCACTCTCGTTGTTGTCTATCAGACGTGAAAGCTCCTTCAGCCTCCTGCCATGGCTCAGGCAGTCCCTGGCCGCTTCCAGTGTCCAGCAGAACGTCTCGTGGGAGATCTCCACGAGCTCCTTGACATCCGCCTTTATCGAGTCGTCCAGCTTGGTCCCTTGCACGAGCATCATGTTCACCACTGAATCCGCTTGGTTAGGCACTCGGTCGAGAAGCTCCAGTATCTCCAGGATATCCCCGCGGGACTCCGGGAGCAGAGACCTCGCATACATCATGTGCTCTATCTCGCGCCTGATATCGTCGGCATTCGACTCCTTGCTGTGAATGAGCCTCGACATCACCTCGAAATGCTCGTCAACCTTATTCTCCATCACATGACGCATGGCCTTTACAAACTCGTCCAGCACCTCGAGGCTGATCTTGAAGTACTCCTCGAGCTTCTCCATGAGTTCACGGTTGCGGCTGTGGAAAAACATCTTGTCTCCCGATGGATGAACGCCAGGACGTGTCTGCAAATATTCTGTTCAGGCAGGCTTAGTCATTCAGTATTTTCGGAGCCGGCCTTCGGGGACAACGGCTTCTTCTCCAGAATCTTCTCCCTGATCGAGTTCATAAGCTTTCCCTCCAGCTTCTTGTCGCCCGCTATCGCAGCCTTCGATGGCTCGCGCCCTTGGCCGAGCTGCTCCCCGCCGAAGGAAAACCAGGAACCCCTCTTCTCTATCAGGCCGAATTCCATCGCGACATCGAGGATAGACCCCGAGCGCGAGATACCCTCGTTGTAGTTGATGTCGAACTCTGCAGAGCGGAAGGGGGCCGCCAGCTTGTTCTTAACCACTTTGACCTTCGTCCGGCTGCCTATCACCTCCCCGGTGGAGTCCTTCAACGAGGCTATCCGCCTGATATCCATCCTTATCGAGGCGTAGAACTTCAACGCATTGCCCCCCGTCGTGGTCTCGGGGTTGCCAAACATCACACCTATCTTCTGACGAATTTGGTTGGTGAATATCACGCATGTCCTGCTGCGGCTTACCGCGCCGGTTATCTTTCTCAAGGCCTGCGACATCAGCCGCGCCTGCAAACCCATGTGGGAATCGCCCATCTGTCCCTCTATCTCCGCACGGGGAACCAAAGCAGCCACAGAGTCAATCACCAGGACATCCACAGAGTTGCTCCTGATCAAAGACTCCGCTATGTTCAAAGCATCCTCGCCGCAGTCAGGCTGCGATATCAGAAGATCGTTGATGCTGACCCCAATCTTCTCCGCATACTGGGGGTCTATCGCATGTTCGGCATCTATTATCGCGCATATCCCCCCGGCCTTCTGGGCATTCGATATCACATGCAGACAGAGTGTCGTCTTCCCCGAGGACTCTGGCCCATAAACCTCGACTATCCTCCCCCTTGGGACTCCACCTATCCCAAGCGCTATGTCCAGCGCCAAGGCGCCGGTGCTTATCGCCGGGACATCCACGACCTTGCTCTCGTCGCCAAGACGCATGATCGTGCCCTTCCCGAACTCCTTCTCGATCTGACTCATCGCCAGAGAAAGATTCTTCTCCTTCTGGGGATCAACCTTCACCTCCTGCCCTGCACCACCACTACTCTCTGATGAACTGGATGACATTTTTCACTCCTTTAACAATCAACTAAAGGTATTTTGAACTATAAAATTTAGGCTGTATTACACTGCCCCGGGTTGACAAACCGAGCCCTTAATCTACATTAACACACCGTACGTTGCAAAGAACAATTTCGAAAAAACGGGAGAAGTTTGGCCTGGTGGCCATGTCTTGCCCCGGGAATTTCACTAGGAGAGCCCGATATGTCCGCACAAAAGGTCAGCCAGATCGACACCGTGAAGGATGCGGATACATCCAAATCCAACAACAACTTCATCGTCTCGCTTGCCGCGTTCGTCGTCATCGTCGCAGGGATGAAGCTGGCGCAGACCATCATCGTGCCCGTGCTCCTCGCCGCATTCATCGCAATAATCAGCGCCCCGGCAATTTTCTGGCTCCAAACCAAAAAAGTCCCGAAGTGGGGCGCTTTCCTGATCGTGGTGGCAGTCGTCATGCTCGTAATGACCTTCTTCGGCTATATCATCAGCTCCTCCGTCGGAGACTTCATGTCTAAACTCCCCAAGTACCAGACACAGTTGGAAAAACTCACTGAAACGACTCTTGATTTTGCCGAGAAACACCGCTTCCCAGTCCCGAAAGGAAACATCAGGGAGACTCTTTTCGAGCAGGTCAGCCCGGCAATGCTCCTGGGATTCTCTGGAACCATGATCGGCGGCCTCGGCGGCCTGCTATCCAACCTCCTGCTCATCATCGTCACCGTCGTGTTCATGCTCCTCGAGTACTCTTCCTTCCCGAGAAAAATCCAGTCCCTCAAGCTCCTTTCCGAAGACTCCAAGGATTCAATGAGAAGATTCACCAAAGTGATCAACGACTATCTTGCCCTGAAGACCATCATCAGTCTAGCCACAGGAATAATCGTCACGACAATGTTGTTCATATTCAAGGTTGACTACGCACCGCTGTGGGGACTCATCGCATTCTTCCTGAACTACGTCCCCAATATCGGCTCGATAATAGCCGCCATCCCGGCAGTCCTCCTCTCGCTTATCCAGCTCGGATGGGAAACAGCCGTTGCCGTGGCTCTCGGCTATCTAGTGATAAACATCACCATAGGAAGCATCGTCGAGCCGAGATACATGGGTAAGGGCCTCGGGCTGTCGCCACTTGTCATTTTTCTCTCACTCATTTTCTGGGGCTGGATTCTCGGCCCGGTCGGGATGTTCCTCTCCGTGCCGCTGACTATGACAGCAAAAATCGCCTGCGACTCCAATGCCCGCACACGATGGATCGGGGTTTTCCTCGGCCCGTAACCCGCTGCCATATCTCCAAAACTTGACTCCCTCCATGTCTAGAGTCCTGGAATTTCGGAAAGGCGTGGCAAGGCTTGCGGCGTGTTTTTCACGGAGACCCGGGATGATATCCACCAGCTCGCTACAATTGAAGCCAAACTCAGGAGCTGATTTCAAAACCCCGCGAGAACCGCGTTGGGAGCCCAGGCACTGCAGACAGTGCGCCGAAATCGCTGGCCGCGCGGCCACGGAGAGACTTGAAATTGGCTCATCAGAAATTTCTTTTTGGCCTCTGATCTCTTTCTCCCAGCGGAGGACGCTGAGGCCTGTCGCCACTCTTGCCGGGAATCTGGCTCCAAAGGGAATCGGGATGCAGGCGAGTAAGTTTTTTTAACGTCTTCAAGACTGAGTAGTCTCTGATTCGCAGCCCCATCATATGCAATTCATTGAGCGGCATGTTCTCCAGCGCGCTGATATCATCTATACGCGTGCCGGAGATATCGAGGGCCTCGAGCTGCATGCCCT
Organism: Victivallales bacterium; assembly: GCA_016930955.1. Taxonomy (GTDB): domain Bacteria; phylum Verrucomicrobiota; class Lentisphaeria; order Victivallales; family JAADHT01; genus JAFGFR01. The sequence continues at coordinate 7,582 of JAFGFR010000289.1, forward strand.
TTAAAGGAGAAACGTCCTCTATCTGTGTCAGATGAAGGAAAAGTTTACGCAGAGAAGTCATTTCAGCCAGAGGCTCGATGCTCCTTATGTTCCTGCATCCCCCGAGAGAGAGGTGCTCGAGTTTTGCCTTTGCGAGATTTGACAGGTCAGAGACATTTGTCCTATCTAGAAAAAGCATTCTCAAATGCGGGAGTTCGGCTATAATCTTGAGCATCTCGGAGTTTACTGAGCTGCCTTCGGAGAAGCATATCTCCTCGATCCGTCCATGTCGGCCGAGAATATTGGCATCAGCATTGAAGGCCGGATTAACCTTTTTCAGCTTCTGCTGGAAGGCATCGAACTCTGGATTGGACTCCCCTCTTCCCGGCGGGCGGCGGGAAGCATTGACATCATTGAAAGGTCCATCATCATCTGGGAAATCATGCATTTCCGGTCGTTTCCTATCCCCCCCCCCTGATCCGTCCTTGGTCGGGCGAATCTCGGAGGCATCTGCCGTATTTCGACCTGCATTGGGGTATTTCTTTGCCATGGCCTCTGTGAAGGCGGCGCCCAGATCGCCTTGAATTTCATCAGCCGCGACCTTGGCTCCTTGCAGGTTCCCTGCCCTGGCCATCAGCAGGGACCTGTAAATTGCAGAGGCCTGCGGCGACAGATCCGCACGTTGAATTATCTCCTCTTCGGTGAGCTTGGAAAAATGTATCCTTTTCTGTGCAGTCACCTTTTCTGTTTTCTCCTCGATGTTCACGTTCGCGCCGGAGACACTCTTTACAACGGCCTCCACAGGGCCGTCAATGGTATGGATGACAACTTTGTTGCCTTTTTCCTTCCCGAAGTTCTCGGCGACTCTTCTGCTGATGGTCATGATCTGGAGGAGTGGCTCGCTGATTTCCTCAGGTATCTTGTGCGTCTGTCCGGCACTTTCCAATGCAGCATACGCCTCCTTCATCCTCCCGTCGACAACCAAATCCATTGTTGCAGATATTCTTTTGCGAAGCTCGCGGATTTTGTCTTCCTCCTCGATTCTTTTCTGCCCGGCAATCCTTTTCCCCTCCGCCCGTGCCTCCTCGGCAAGCCTTCTCCTGTCGTCAAGGGTCTCGGCCGCCAGTTTCCCGTCGTAGCTCTCATATACCGCTGCGACCGACATGTAGTCCTGTTCCCCCTTATGCTTCTCGGCTTTTTCCCCGAGAGATGCGATCACCTCCGAAACCGCCTTGTCTCTCGCGTTCTTGAGCTTGTCTATCTCGATATTGGCCATCATCTTGTATTTTGTCCCGGAGGCCGCATGGCTGATCTCCTCGAAATTGCGTATGGCGGTGTCGAAATTCTCCGGGTTCTTCTGCGCATAACTGGAGGCGAGGTTCCACATCTCGAGGAACTGATCGGTTTGCGGGTCTGCAGGAATCTCCGCCGGTGCCGGTCGCGGGGAGGGCTTGTCTTCAGACATCCTCGGCGGCTCCGGGATATCGTCGTCAAGGAAACTACTTACGGGAGCCTCGGGCTTTTCCCGGAGGATGAAAATCCCTGCTGCGACAATCGCCAGCACAGCGGCGGCACTCAGGGCGGCAATTATCACGGCCGTGCTTTTTTTCGCAGGAGGCAGCGGGGGCTGGAGTGGCGGCGCGGATTGTGTGGCGGAGGCAACAACCGGTGGCGCGTCCGGCTCGGGCATGATAACCGTGGGCTTGGCATTGTCAGGGATATCCTTGTCCTCCACCGCACGCATGATCACCGAGTCCCCAGGCCCGGGACGACGCTTCGAAGTGGGCATCTTCCCGCCAATTACAAGCCTTATATCCTCGATCACCTCCTCCCATGTCTGCTGCCTGTCGTCGGGGCGTTTGGCCATCATGATCTCCAGCAAGGCGGCGCAGGTGTCGGAAAGGTTCGGGTTGGCGTTCTGGGGTGGTGGCAGCGGCTCGGTGATATGCTTGGAGATTATGCCGACGGCAGTGGTCGCCTCGAACGGCAACGAGCCGGTGACAAGATGGTAGAGCGTCGCGCCGAGAGAGTAGATGTCGGACCTGCAGTCTATGTCCCTCTCGCCCATACCCTGCTCGGGGCTCATGTAGTAGGGGGTGCCGATCACAGTGCCAGTCATCGTGAGCTGCGCCTCCTCGTTGGCCATCTTGGAAATCCCCATGTCCATGAGCTTGGCGCTGTTCTTGCGGTCAAGCATGATGTTCGAGGGCTTGATGTCGCGGTGCAGCAACTTGAAGTCGTTCCACGCGTAGCACAGTGCAGAGCATATCTCGGAGGTTATCCTCAGAGCCTCCTTCTCGGGGATCACGCCCAGCTCCGCAAGGCGCTGATCCAGGTCGGTGCCCTCGACATATGATATAGCGAGGTAGTAGATATCCTTGTCATGCCCGGCATCGAAAGCAGTGATGATGTTCGGGTGATCGAGCTTGGCGGAGACCCTTACCTCCTTGAGGAAGCGATCCACGAATTGCGAGTCCATGGTGAACTCCCGCGAGAGCAACTTGAGCGCGACCTTGCGGTCCATAGTCGGTTGTTGCGCGAGCCAGACTTCGCCCATCGCACCAAAGCCCAAAAGCTTCTCCAGGACAAAGCTGCCTATGGTCACACCCTCGGAGATGTCAGGGATGGGTATGCGGATGTTCTCCCCGCAGCCGGCGCATACGATGGTGCTACCGGCCATCCTCTCGTCAACCTCGCGGTTCTCACCGCAGTTCTCGCACTCGATGATCAGCTTAGCCATTTCATTTCCCTTCCAAAGCCCTGAATCAGCTTATTATACACCATTCCGCTTCAAAAAACAACATCAGCAAGCGATATTGTCACGGGGGCGATATTCAGAGGTGAAACGACCCGGGAGCAGTGGCTGCTCCCGGTGACGGTTCCCGCGGCAGCCCCTGCCGCCCAAAGGGTTGAGGCGGAGGCACGGCATGCGCCACGGCGAAATGGCAGGCACAGACAGCTTCGGGTATGCACCA
>JAFGFR010000290.1 GCA_016930955.1 Victivallales bacterium
ACTCTTGTCATAGCCATAAGCCAGTCCGGTGAGACTGCCGACACCCTTGCGGCCGTCAGGGAGGCCAAGCAGAAGGGCGCCATCGTCACAGGCCTGTGCAACGTGGTAGGCTCGACTATAGCAAGGGAGACGGAGAGGGGGATCTACCTCCATGCCGGCCCCGAGATCGGTGTGGCATCCACCAAGGCGTTCACCTCACAGGTGGTGGTGCTGTTGATGATGGCTCTGAAGCTGGGTCGCACAAGACGGCTTTCCGTGGAGCAGGGCCTGGAGCTTGTCAGGGAGATCAGAGCCACTCCGGAGATCCTTAAAAAGGTGCTCGATAAGAATGACCACATAAGGGAGATAGCGGAAAAATACTCCTTCGCCGAGGATTTCTTTTTTATTGGCAGGGGATATCTGTATCCTGTGGCTCTCGAGGGTGCTCTGAAGCTCAAGGAGATAAGCTACATCCATGCCGAGGGCTATCATGCTGCCGAGCTGAAGCATGGGCCGATCGCCCTCCTCGATGGGAAGGTGCCTGTAGTGGCCATGGCAAATGACATCCCCGGAAAGGACAAGATCGTATCCAACATGCAGGAATGCAGGGCCAGGAAGTCTCCGGTGATAGCCGTGGCCACAGATGGTGACCAGTCAATAGACGGCCATGCCGACGACATCATCAGGGTGCCTGCGGCCTCCAAGTTCATCACGCCGATAGTTTCAGTGCTCGCGCTCCAGCTTTTCGCATATCACGTGGCAAACAAGCGCGGCTGCGAGATCGACCAGCCTAGAAATTTGGCGAAAAGCGTGACTGTCGAGTAGCCCGCGCTATCTGGATGCCTGCCTGGAGTCTTCTTCGTCGGGGGGGATGTTAAGGTAGGCCAGGGTCTTGATTGCGATCTCGCGGAACGCGGGGGCTGCGACGATGCCTCCGTAATAACTGCCTTGTGGCTCGTCCACTATAACCGCCAAAACGAAGGCTGGGTTGTCCGCCGGCACAAAGCCCACGAAAGAGGCGAAAAACTCGGAATTCGAGTAGTGACCCCTCCCGCTGCTCCCGGCAGAGGGGCTGACCCACTTCTGGGATGTCCCTGTCTTGCCGGCGACGCTGTATCCTGGTACTGCGGCCCTCTTCGCCGTTCCCCTGTCTCTGGTCACATGCTTCAACATCTCTATGATCTGCCTGTGCGCCTCGGGACTGCAAAATACCAGTGGCGCGGGCTCAATCGGGGCAGTGATGGTTTCTCCGGTCATGCTGTCCTGCAAGCGGTCTATCAATCTCAAGCGGTGCAGTTTCCCTGAGGCAAGCGCGGCATAGGCCCTGACCAGCTGCATCGGGGTCATTGAAAGGCCTTGCCCTATTGAGAAGCGCGATATGGACAAATAGTCCCATGCGTCCGGCCTCCTCAGCACACCCGTCGACTCAGGTCTCAACGGTATCCCCGTGGGGCTGCCGACACCGAATCTCCTGAATGTCCTGTACAGCAGTGGCTTGCCCATCAATGTCGCTATTTTCGCGGTGCCTATGTTGCTGGACTCGGCGATTATCCGCCTCACTGTGGATTCGCCCATTCTGTGCGAATCCCGCAGTTTTTGCTCGGCCCAGTAGCCGTTCTCGCAGTCGAATACCATGTCTGGGGTGACTATTCCATGGTCCAGTGCTGCGCCGACAACCATGGACTTCATAGTCGAGCCGGGTTCGAGCACGTCCGTGGTCATCCTGTTCCTCCACGAGTCGGGGTGCATGGTGCTGCGGTCGTTAGGATCAAAGGTCGGGCGTTGAGCCATGGCCATTATGTTGCCGTTGCGGGGATCAACCATTATCGCGTATGCCGCCTTGGGATTGAACTCATCGCAAAGCCTGTCCAGCTCCTCCTCGACGAATATCTGGATCTGCTCGTCTATTGTCAGATATACGTTCCTCCCGTCTTTGCTCTCGTCTATCTCCATATATCCATATGTCAGGGCGCGTCCCTTGCGGTCGCGCTCCATCACAACTTTCCCCTCGGCGGATGCCACTTCCCCCTCCGTGGCCTTCTCAAGCCCTGTCACAGGAATCGTCTCCTCGCGCTCGACATTGACAAACCCTAAAGTCTGCGCCAGGAGGCTTCCCTTTGGATAGAACCTACGCGTCTTTTCCTGGAAGAACAATCCTTTGTGCTTGTCTTCCCGGCACTTCTGCCGGATTTCCTCGGCTATCTCGAACCGGACATTCGCTTGTATCATAGCGTAGCGCAGCTTCTTGCCGTCACGCTCCCTGATCGAGAGCTTCTGGAATATCGGCCCGCCTGGGATACCAAGCATCCTCGAAAGCATCAGCGCCGTACGCTCGCAGTCATCTTCCTCCCCCGTCAACTGCGGGTCGGCCACGATGTCGGCACAGGGGATATTGCCAGCCAGAAGCGAGCCTTGGATGTCATAGATATGGCCTCTATTGCCGGATGCCTTCCTTACTCCAGTGTAAAGACTCTTGGCCTTCCCGTAAAGCTCGTCGTGACGGTCGATCTGGATATGGTAAAACCTCGCGCCGATACACAGCAAGGCCACGATCAACATCGCCCCGACCGCGCATATGCGTGTCTTGAACTCGTTGTATCCCATGAAGGCCTACCTCCTGGTCAGAAGTATTTCGCCGGGGTTCCCGATATCTTGCAAGTCCTCGATCCTCCTGCTTGCCCTTATACTCCTGACCTGACCCGCCACCGGATACCTCAGGGCTATCCCAAGATTCCTCACTTGCTCGAGTATGTGTTTCCCCATGTGCTCCTCTCGCCTGATCTGAAGGTTCGCCACCTTCCTGCCGAGGCTGTTTATGTCGGACTCCAGACGCAATGCACGTCTGTTGAGCCTCTCGACCTCACTCTTGCAAAGCACATGGCCTGTGGCGACCAGGAAGACGGCGACCAGCAATGCCATGATCTTCAGCAGGGCGATTAACGTGGTGCGACGGTTCCTGCCCGCAGACACGCGAACCTTCCTTTTCTCCGGCCTCCGTTGTATTTGCGGGGTGTAAAGTATCATAGATCTCCTCCCTCCATTTATATTTTCTCCGCCACCCGTAGCCTCGCGCTCGCCGCACGGGGGTTCCGGAAAACCTCATCATCTGAAGCGCCGACAGGCTTTTTTGTCAGGATTCTCAGAGTAGGCTTGTGGCCGCATATGCATTCCGGCAGACCAGGCGGGCACAGGCACCCGCTGGCCTCCCGCCTGAAAAAATTCTTCACTATCCTGTCCTCTAAAGAATGAAAACAAATCACCGCTATCTTGCCGCCGCACCTCAATATCTCCCAGGCACCCCTCAAGCCCCTCTCCAGCTCGCCAAGCTCGTCGTTAACCGCGATCCTCAACGCCTGGAAGCATAGCGTCGCCGGCGGGATGCTCCTCTTTCTCCCGGCCACAAGAACCTTCCTGCACAACTCCACCAGCTCGCCCGTGCCGCTCCATGGCCTCTCCAAACGCCTGACCACAACCGCCGATGCCAGTTTGCGGCTCTCTCGGATGCCGCCGTAATCCCTGAATATCATAGCCAGATCCTTCTCGCTGCTGTTATTGAGAATACGCGCGGCGGTAGTGCCCGACCTGTCGTCCATCCTCATGTCAAGCGGACCCTCGAACCTAGTTGAAAACCCCCTCTCGGGGGAGTCAATCTGCGGGGACGAAACCCCCAGATCAAGCAGAACAGCGTCAACCGGTAGCCACCCCGTGCCAATCACCTGCTCCGCCAACGTGCCGAAAGTACCCCTGACCAACCTCTTGCGGGCACCGGCAAACTCCAACGCCTTTTCCGCCTCCTTCAAAGCCTCCCCGTCTCGATCTATGCCAAGCACTTCCGCCGTCGCGCTTTCTCGCAAAACCAAAGAGCTGTGCCCCCCGAGTCCCACCGTGCCGTCAACAAGCCTGTACCCTTCCCCAAGGGGCGACAGATAAGACAGCACCTCATTTCCCATCACGGGGACATGCTTCATCCCGCTCTCTTTCCTTGAGTTCAAATCCGGCGCGGGCTTCCTGCCGCCTCTCGCCACCGTATCATACCTTCCCCTTCAAAAGTTCCGAGAGGCTCTCAGGCCTCTCCCCTATCTTCTGCATCTCGTCAAGCACACTCTCGTCCGCGGTCCGGAACAACCGCCATTTCTCCGGCGACCACAGCTGTATCGAGGTCAATGCCCCTATCATAACCACTGCATCCTTCAGCCCGGCATACTCTATCAAACGGTGGGGCAGACCTATCCGTCCCTGTTTGTCGCAACGGCACTCCTGAGCCATAGAGCCCAACCGCGCAAGCGCAAGAGATGCAGATGCATCGGCAAACGAAACCTTCCGGGCCTTCTCCACAAGCCCCTGAAAAGTCACATCAGGGATCGCCTGCAATGCACCGTGCCTGCCGGGAAGAAGAAAAAAAATGTCCCCACCGCCGGACACCCGCCAGCACGTGGGTATCGCTATTCGCCTCTGACCGTCAAGTACGTGCTCGTATTCCCCTGTGTACGTCACGGATATTGCCACCCCATCCATATCACTTTTATCGGCTTTATTCACCAAATCTCCCCTAAATTCACCTATTCACCCCTAAATAATACCGGTGCAATTGAGTCTTGTCAAGCGCTTCGGGTGAAAAAATTGTATTTTTTTTTAAATAAGTCGCAAAAAGACGGTGTATATTGATTGACAACAGTGTCGGGGAATAATAACTTTACGCCCGCTTCCGTATCGGCCCGAAATTGCGTACAAAATGGTATGCCGCGCAGCTGCGGGGTTTTTGGATTGGCTCAACGACTCAATAAAATAAAGGATGCAGCAAGATGAAGACCGTGAATTTTCAAGGATGGAAGAACTGTGTCGAGCTGAAGAGCGGCAAGTTCAAGCTGATTGTCACCACAGAAATCGGGCCGCGGATAATCGGGGTTTTTCTCGGGGGGAGCGACAATCTTGTGTATGTCGATCCCGACACCGCGGGGAAGACCGACGACCCCGGCGACTGGAGAATCTACGGGGGGCATCGTTTATGGCACTCCCCCGAGGCCAAGCCCAGATCATATGCCCCTGACAACTCCAAGGTTCAGTTAAAAAAGACCGCGGACGGTTTGTGCTTCTCCGCAGGGATGGAGCACAGCACTGGCATAGAGAAGTCATTCTCCATCAAGACACTCCCTGCAGGAAAATTCGCCATCACCCACAAACTCAAGAACTGCAGTTTATGGAATGTCGAGCTGGCGGCATGGGCACTCACCGTGATGGCCCCGGGCGGGAATGCCGTGATCCCGCTTCCCCAAGGCGATAAAAAAGCCCTCCTCCCGAATAGATATCTGACCGTATGGCCATACACCGATCTCTCGGACAAGCGACTCGTGTGGGGTTCGAAGGCCATACTCATGAAGCAGGACATCAAGGCGAAAATCCCCTGCAAGATAGGCCTGAATTGCGAGGACGGCTGGCTCGCATACGCCAACAAGGGCGTGGTGCTGAAAAAATCATTCCAGCACATGGCCGATGCGGAATACCCGGACAACGGATGCAGCATCGAGGTCTACACCAACAATGCCATGCTCGAGATCGAGACACTCAGCCCGATGTTCTCACTCGAACCCGGCGCCGAACTCTCGCACATTGAAATCTGGGAGGCCTGCGGGCTGGAGAAATGTCCTCAGATCGCAAAACTCCTGTGAAACAGAATTGCCCCAATATTTTATTCATCATGTCCGACGACCACGCCGCACATGCGATGAGCTGCTATGGCAGCAGGATCAACCGGACACCCAATCTCGACCGTATTGCAGAGGAGGGCATGCGTTTCGACAATTGTTTCTGCACAAACTCTATTTGCACCCCGAGCCGGGCCTCGATTTTGTCCGGGACCTATAATCACATCAATGGCGTCACCACGCTTGCCACCATGATGGACAATACGCTGCTTATGTTCCCGAAACTGCTGCAGGGGGCGGGGTACCGGACTGCAGTTTTCGGGAAGTGGCATCTTGGGCAAGGCGCGAGGCATTGTCCAGCAGGGTTCGACGACTGGGCCGTTCTCCCGGGGCAGGGGTACTACCATAACCCGACATTCGCCTTCAAGGACCCGGGAGGAGGAGAGAAACGGACCGTGCAGGGCTATGTGACCGATATCATTACAGACATGTGCCTGGATTGGCTGGAGAACAGGAATCAAGGACAACCCTTCTGTTTGCTTTGTCATCACAAGGCCCCGCACCGCCCATGGTATTCCGACGACAAGCATGCTCATTTGTTTCTCAACGAGGTAGTGCCCGAACCGGAGACGTTGTTTGACAACTACCAAAACCGGGCGAAGGCGGCCGAGGCAGCCACCATGAGGGTCGGTGTGCATATGAACGAGATGGACCTCAAGTGCGAAGTGCCGGACAAAATGAGCGAGGAAGACCTCCGGCGTTGGGGGTATCAGCGCTATATCAAGGACTATCTTCGTGTCGTCCAGAGCGTTGACGATAACGTCGGACGCCTCCTTGATTACCTCGAGGAAAACGGGTTGGCCGAGAATACCCTCGTCGTATATACGTCGGATCAGGGTTTTTTCCTGGGGGACCACGGATGGTACGACAAACGTTTCATGTACGAGGAATCACTCAGGATGCCTTTGGTCATGCGTTATCCGCGTGAAGTCAAGCCTGGGATGGTGAACGATGATATCGTGCTCAATGTAGACTTTCCCGCGCTCTTTTTGGACTTTGCCGGAGTCCCGATTCCCGACACGTTCCAGGGCCGGAGCTTCCGACCTCTCCTGCAGGGCAGCACGCCGCCGGACTGGCGTGAGGCGATGTACTACCGATACTGGATGAACCGCGCACACCACAACGTGGCGGCTCATTACGGGATCCGAACCAATAGCCACAAGCTGATATACTACTACTATGACGGCTGCGGCCAGAAGGGGACAGAAGATGCCTGCTGTGGCGGCTCCGGCGATGTTATGGAACTGGACAAATTGGAGCCTGAGTGGGAGCTGTTCGATCTTGAGAAGGACCCCCGCGAACTCAAAAATGTCGTTGGCGACCCTGCATATGCCGGGGTCTTCCATGAACTCAGGGACGAACTGCACCGCCTGCAGGCCGAGCTCGGCGACACTCGGTACTCCAAGGACACCGACTAAGGACTGTATACTGAACGTGCAAAAAGCCGGATGTCAAGGAGCTTTGCATATGTCGAGATATTCTGGGGTGGGATCTTATCTGGCGGCCATCGCCCTGCTCTCGGCGGGCATGATCTCCCTGGAGATTTCACTCACGAGAGTCTTCTCGGCGGTGCTGCGCTACCATTTTGTCTTCCTCGTGATCTCCGTGGCGATCTGCGGGCTGGGCATCGGGTCGGCACTGTGCTCCCTATTTAAGGATCCCCGCAAAATCCCGTTGGGCTTGGCTGCGAACCTCGCAGGATGGTCAACTGTGTCTTTCCTCGTGTTATTTTTCAAGGTCATACTCCCTGTCACTCCGGAAAGCCTTTGGCTGATCGCGATACTTGCCGTCTTCCCGTTCGTGTTTGCCGGGGTCTTTGTCGCGGGTGTGTTCTCACAGATGCCCGACAAGTCCAATACCATCTACGCCTGCGACCTCGCCGGCGCGGGGTTGGCAAG
>JAFGFR010000291.1 GCA_016930955.1 Victivallales bacterium
AAATCATCGCAAACAATAGCCTGGGATGTGGACGATGTCCTCAACGGCTTTACCGCCGCCTGGCTGCATGCCTATAACCGCGATGTCGGTGCAAATTTGGCCTACAAGGAAATCACCGGGAACCCGCCACATCAAATCCTGGGTATTTCACTCGAGGAATATCTGGCATCACTGGATGCATTCCGTGGAAAGCACTACGACAGACTCGAGCCTGTTCCCGAAGTGCTGGAATGGTTTGACAAGCACGGACATATGGCCAGGCATGTCGCACTGTCCGCCGTCCCAATGAAATTTGCCCCAGCATCCGCAAAATGGACTTTACGCCATTTCGGAAAATGGATACGTTCGTTCCACTTCGTCCCCTCCAGGAGAACGGATGATGCCCACCCGATGTACGACTCAGACAAGGCTTCCTTCCTGAAATGGCTTGCAAACGTTGACCTGCTGGTGGAGGACAACGAGAAAAATGCCCGGGCCGCACAAAGGTTGGGAATCGAAACCATTATATTTCCTCAGCCTTGGAACAGTATGGCCGCAAGTTCTCTGCAAGAATCCCTTAAGCTGCTCTGTGGATCCATGAATAGTGGGGGCAGGTCGTCCCGCCCTGCCCGTCAAGTGGGGCAGGGTCGTCCCGCCCCTGCCGGTGTGGAGCCATGTCGTCCCGGCATGGCATGTGGGGGCAGGTCGTCCCGCCCTGCCCGGCCACTAAATACCACCGGGGGCGAGACGACCCCGGCCAACAATAAGGACACCGATGCCAGCTTGTCCGCGCCAGACGGAACATCTGGCACATTAAAGATGTCGGGGGCGGGTCTCGCCCGTCCGCCTCAGGCGGAACCCCGGCCCACAGCCGGTACGACATCTGCTCAGGGCTGTTTCACAGCGCCGGATTGGAACTCGCTCGATACCAGGTTAGGGACACACCTCCCTCACTGGAACTGCAAGAATGCCATTTACCACGTGGTAATGCGTCTGGCAGACTCGTTGCCGAAGGATGTGCTCACCAGTTGGGAACATGAACGCGACAACATCCTGGACAATGCAAAACACCTAGGACGCGAACTCACAGACAACGAACAAAAACGACTGCAACGACTGTTCTCAAGCGAAGTCGAAGCTTGTCTTGACCGTGGAATCGGCAAGTGCTGGCTGCGGATTCCGCAAGTCGCAGAAATTATTCAGGACACCTTGCGTCACGGCGACGGGACAAAATATAAACTCCACGCCTGGTGCATGATGCCCTCGCATGTCCATGTCATGGTAGAGCCGAATATGAACTTCAGGCTTGATGATATAGTCAAATCTTGGACATCATTCACAGGCAGGATGGCAAACCAAGCACTCGACCGTCACGGTCGTTTCTGGCAAGCCGAGCCCTATGACCATATAATACGCGACGAACTCGAATACGCTTCGCAACTCGGATATGTCTACAGCAACCCAGAAAAAGTAGGAATAACAGACTGGCCCTGGCGCTTCAGGATTTAAAGTGGGGCAGGGTCGTCCCGCCCTGCCGGTGTGGAGCCATGTCGTCCCGGCATGGCATTGTGTGGGGCAGCTTCTCCCGCCCTGCCGGCCACGAAACACCACCGGGGGCGGGACGACCCCGACCACAATAAGGACGCGCCGGGACGTCATCGGCCCACGGGCGAGACGACCCGGTGCCACAAATAATGAAACTATCAGACTATGTAATGGATTTTATTGTTGCCCGAGGTGTCGGGCATGTCTTCATGCTGCCCGGCGGCGGCGCAATGCATCTGAACGATTCACTCGGTAAGCATCCAGATTTGAAGTACACCTGCAACTTGCACGAGCAGGCCTGTGCGATTGCCGCCGATGCCTATGCGCAGTACACAGGGGGACTGGGTGTAGCCATGGTGACCACCGGACCTGGCGGGACAAACGCGATCACCGGCGTTGCAGGCTCCTGGCTCGACTCCATCCCCGTGCTGGTAATCTCCGGCCAGGTCAAGCGCGCCGATCTTGCCACTGGTCGCGGAATACGACAGATGGGCTTCCAGGAACTCCCCGTAACGGAACTTGTCAAGCCGATCACCAAGTATTCAGCCACAGCCATGGAGCCTAGAGACATCCGCTACCATCTTGAGAAGGCCGTTTTCCTGGCGCTGTCCTGCCGACCGGGCCCGGTATGGCTCGATATCCCACTGGATGTTCAGGCGGCAGAAATTAATCCTGGGGAACTGCAAGGGTTCATCCCGGATGCCGAAGGATTGACTGACAAACCAATTGTTCCCGACCTGTCGACTCAGGTCGGGCGCATTATATCACTGCTCAACCAGGCAGAGCGTCCCGCCATACTCGCCGGAAACGGCGTTAGGCTAGCCGGCGCTCTAACTGAATTTGAAAAAGTGATTCGTCTGCTCGACATACCGGTTCTGCTGACTTGGAAAGCCCTGGATTTTCTCGATGACACCGACCCCTTGTATGCCGGTCGACCGGGAGCCATCGGACAGCGCGCTGCCAACTTCACCCAGCAGAACACAGACTTGCTTCTGATCATCGGCGCACGCCTCGACCACGGCCAGACAGGATATAACCATGCGAACTTCGCAAAAGCCGCGAAAAAAATCATGGTGGATGTTGATGCAGCCGAGATCGCCAAGATGGATTTCGAAACAGCGGAGGCCATCCCAGCGGACGCACGCGACTTCCTGGCCGAAATCATCAGGCAGTCAGGCAATCTCCGCCCGGCGAACGACCGCACCCCATGGAAACAACGTATCAGCGACTGGAAAAAACGCTACCCCGTTATCACCCCCGAGCATTGGAAGCGCACCGATGCGGTTGACCTCTACGCCCTCATGGATGCGATTTCTCAGGCAATGGATTCCAACGACCTGCTGATCCCGGGAAGTTCAGGACAGTGCAGCGAGCTGACCATGCAGGCATTCAAAGCCAAAAAGGGCCAGCGTGTCTTCAACACCGAAGGTCTCGGGCCCATGGGCTTCGGCCTGCCCGCCGCCATCGGCGCATGCATCGCCTCAGGCGGCAAACACACCGTCTGCATTGACGGCGACGGCGGCTTCCAGATGAACATCCAGGAACTCGATACACTCCACCGCCTGCAACTGCCGATAAAAATATTCGTCCTCAACAACCAGGGCTACGGCTCTATCCGCAACACTCAAAGAAACTATTTCGACTCTCGATACGTGGCCAGCGACACCTCCAGCGGCCTGACACTGCCCGACACCTGCAAAATCGCCACAGCATACGGACTCCCAAACAGCCGCCTCGAGTCAAACAAACAGCTCCTCGACAAAATCCGCCACATCCTCGATGCCCCTGGGCCGCACGTGTGCGATGTAATTGTCCCCAAGGACCAGCCCACCGAGCCGAAACTCTCGTCATTCCGCCGACCGGACGGATCAATGGAATCACGCCCACTCGAAGATTTAGCACCATTCCTCGACCGCGACGAATTCAATGCAAACATGCTCCCCTAGTGGGGCCAGGTCGTCCCGCCCCTTCCATAAGCAGACAACAAAGGACAGTAATCAGTGGTCAGCAATCGGCAGATCGGTGGTCAGATCAAAGAATCAAGCCCCCGCGGATAACGCGAATCTCCACGAAAAATATTAAACACATTCACTCTTGAATAGCACCCAACAAAGTATATATTCACATTGATTGAACGAAGGAGAAAAAGCCCTTTTAACGATGCTTCGAATCACGCCCCATATTGAAGGCAGGTTCCGCCTAGGCTGACAGGCTGCCCCGCCCCGATGTGGAGACATGTCGTCCCGCCATGACTGTGCTGATTTGGAAATAAAAACCGCCGGGGGCGAGACACCCCCGGCCCACCTAAGCGCCGATGCCGAGTCTTGTTTGGCCCCCGAGTGGTAAAAAGCAATCATTCTATGCCCAAAGTATCAATAATAATTCCAGTCTACAAGGTAGAAGCGTTCATCCGGCGCTGCGTGGACAGTGCCACTGCCCAGACGTATAGAGATATCGAAATCATCCTGGTTGACGACGGCTCCCCTGATAACCGCGGTGTCTCCGCCGCTCGCAATGCCGGCATGGACATGGCCACTGGAGAATACACACAGTTTCTCGATGGCGATGACACCATAGTTCCAGAGGCAACGGAGAGATTGCTGGCGGCAATAACCAAGGATGCCTCCGATATGGTTATCTGTGGACATCGCAGGATAACCTACGGCAAAGACGGCAGGCAGATATCCGCCAATATCCTGCAAGCCGCAAGTAGCGGTACATTCGATCGCAAATCATTCTTGCGCCGCTTTGGCGAATGCAGCTATCTCGTCTGCATAGGCTGGGAATTCTGCTGGGACAAGCTCATTTCCCGTCCGTTCATATCCAAACACCGGATACTTTTCCCGGAAAACATGAGTATCTGCGAGGATAGGATTTTCAATTTAGCTTGTTTTGAGAGATGCAGTAGGATATCGGTAATTCCAGATATCCTTTGCGAACATTTCCTTCCTGCTCTTCAACAGGGGGTCTCTGCCAGCACCAATTTCGAGGACGGCTCTAGCTGGCGATCGCATCAGAAAGCCTTCGATACTTTATCATCTCTATTGGCGAGAAATGATTGCCTTGACGCACAGCTAAGCCGTGCTGTGAATCAGGATTATTTCAACACAATGATCGTCAGGATATATCGGCTTTGCCATTTTCGTAAT
>JAFGFR010000027.1 GCA_016930955.1 Victivallales bacterium
AAGAGCTTGCCGCCCAAAGGGTTGAGGCGGAGGCACGGCATGCGCCACGGCGAAATGGCAGGCACAGACAGCTTCGGAATTGGCTCTAGGCTGTTGTCTATGCGTGAGATACAAGAAAGCAGCAGGGGCTGGGTCAGTGCTGGACAGTCTTCGAGTGTCTCAGCCCCGACCCCGAACTAACATTTTCGCCCCGGCGTAACCTTGTCAGACTTTTGGGTTCTCAATGAAGCAGCCGCCGCGGCATTGCTTGAGGTAATGCAGAGCATGTACTTGCCCTGTCATCTCCAGCTCGCCGCGGTAAACCGGGTCGTGCCAGCCCTCGATATCTATGCTGCCCTTGAAGCCGCCCTTGCGAAGTTCGCTGATGATCGCGGTCCAGTCGCTGTCGCCGAATCCGGGCGTGCGGTGGAACGAGAAGCTCGGGACGACCTGCACATTTTTGGGCAACGCGACATCCTGGTGGATAGAGGTGTGTATCCCGAACTCCCTGATCACATCCCAGTGCACCGTCGCGTCCTTGCCATGCACATGGAAAATCTTCTTGACCCACTTGCGGAGCTGAGGCATGGGGTCAATCAGGCTTACCATCTGGTGGCAGGGCTCCCATTCGAGGCCGAGGTTGTCCATCGGGACCTCGTTGAACATCATCTCCCATGCGGTCGGGTTGTGGGCGATGTTCCAGTCGCCGGAGGTCCAGGTGCCACCCATGTCGCAGTTCTCGAAGGCAATCCTGACACCTTTTGACTCAGCACGTTTGGCGAGTTTGGTGAAGACCTTCTTGAAGCGTGTCATGGACTGGTCGATGGGTTTGCCGCGCAGCCGTCCGGCGAAGCCGGCGACAATATCCGCCCCGAACAGGTGCGCATTGTCTATGCACTCCTCGAAACCCTTGACCGTCTGCAGGTCAAGCTCCTCGGTCTCGAGCGGGTTGCCAAAGATAGCCAAGCTGGAGATCACCGCGCCCTTGGGCTCGATGACTTTTCTTACACCCTCCGCGAGCTTTCTCCAGTTGACTCCCCTTGTCGTCTGCCAGAAAGTCAGGCTGAACGACTCGAACCCGTGGTCGATGATCTGGCCGATGTACTCCGGCGCCTTCATCCCGACGCCTACCAGCGTCCCGATGCGGATGTCCTGCTTCTCAAGACTGCACTTCATCTCTTTTCTCCTTGTCCTATGATTATTACGAGCCAATTTCAATATTCTATCGGAACTTTCGTCCCGGTCTCAGCACTCCTGACCGCCGAATGAACCATCGCAAGACTCTTGATGTTGTCCTCGCATGTGGTCTGCGGCGGAATTCCATTGTCCATCGCGTCAAGAAAGTCCCGTATCAGACCTCCATGGCCCTTGAACCTCAGTTCCTGGGCATCTCCGACCTGAAGCGGCTTCTTCTCGCGTGAGAAGCCCTCCGTGCCGACCACGACCTCTCCAGAGACCTTCTCGGCGCCATCCCACAACGCGCTGCCTTTCTCGCCGATCGCGCGCCAGTCGCACTCCCAAGTGGTGTTCATGCCCTCGGAACACCAGCTCCCGCGGTAGGAGAATACGGCTCTGTCGCTCATCTCGAAGATGCACGCGGCAGATGCCCCGTGTTTGTACCAAGACCCCGGCGGGTTCCACTCATAGGCCATCACTGCCACGGGATCCTTGCCGCTGATGAACCGGGCCTGGTCGAAGGTGTGGATCGCCATGTCTATAAGAAGGACATGGTCCATCTCGTCCCTGAATCCGCCGAAATGCGCCCCGATGTAGAAGTCAGCGTTGAGCGTGGTCAGATTGCCTATGTCGTCCCTCACGACATCCCTGAAGCGAATGATATTCTTGTCATAGCGGCGGTTCTGGATCACCGCATAGATTCTATTGTTGTCTTTCGCCGCCTTTACCATTATGGCCGCCTGCTCCATGGTCTCGGCCATGGGCTTCTCCCCTAAGACATGACAGCCTTTCGACAGCGCCGTGGTGACGATCTCGCAGTGCGCCGGCGGCACGGTGCAGTCGAATACCGCATCCGGGCGAGTCTTGTCCAACACATCGCCAAGATCCGCCGAGACAACAACATCGTCGCCAAGAGAATGCTCCTTGCGGCGATTCTCCGCATTCTTCACGTTGATATCCACCAGCCCGACATACTCCATGTCGTCGAATTCCTTGCTCGGGATGAACCACGCATTTGAAATCCCGCCGCAACCGACCAGCACCACCTTCTTCTTCGATCCCATCTCTTGACCTTTCGCTAAATATTATGCCCTGGAGCCAAATTAAAAACTCCTGGACCAATTCCAAAACTCAGCGTAGACAGCGTTGGGAGCGTGCGTGGCCACGAGTAGTTTTGAAATTGGCTCTCCTGAAAAATACTTTTTTCCCGTATTGTCTTTTTCCTGCTCTTGAAAACAATCGTTCCAGAGGCTATAATAAGCTGATGAGATGAAAAGTCAAGCAGAAAAAACAGAAAAATATAAAATTATCAAAATATCTGAAATTGGAAGCCATGATAGAGTATCCAGTGATTGTTTTCGAGATACCGATGTCATATGTCGCCGACCGTCGGATGCACACGCATGACAGCCACGAGTTCTTTTTCCTCCTTGAAGGCGGCGGGGAGCAGATCACCAGGCATGGCAGTTTGACGATGAGGACTGGAGATGTTTTCTTTTTTCCGGCGGGCGAGGAACACATAGGCAACGGCTCGCCGAACGGATGCTGCCTGGGAGGTGTGCTGAACCTTCACGAGGAGGCTTTTATTGAAGGCTGCGGGGTGGTCTTCCGTGACAGCCGCGAAGTGTTGTCGCATCTGGTCAACAGAGGCCGCTCCGGCGAGTACAGGTTGCCTCTGACACCCAATGGAAGGAGAAAGGTATTTGCTTTATTTCGCGAAATGCTGGAGGAATCGAGACGAAAACATGTTGGATTTCGGGGCGCGATCGGAGCCTTGTTGCACCAGATGCTAACGGCGATATTGCGAAATTCGCAAATGTCGCCCGTTACTGCAGTCAAGCATTCTGGTGCCGAGAGCGCGATATCGGACACAATGACGTTCCTGAGGTCGCATTTCAGTGAGCATATAGATGTTGACCGTGCGGCACGTATGGCCAACATGAGCAGGAGCTACTTCCATGCCTCCTTCAGGAATGTGACCGGGACGACCTATGTCAGGTATCTGAACGGGCTCAGGGTCGAGAACGCGGTGCGCCTGTTGAAAGGAGGGGGGCACGACGCGAAGGCAGCGGCGACGCTAAGCGGGTTCAGGTCGCTGAGTCATTTCTACAAGGTGTTCCGCGAGATTTCCGGCGGCAGCCCGAAGAAAATCGATTACGACAACGAAGGAGACTAAAGATGAAAGCCAACCAGTCACTTCAGCGGACGGAGCACCGCCGCCGAGCTCGGCGTTAGCTTGCAGAAAATATCACTTGCAAGAGAATAGCCAGCGCTGTATAGTACAAAAAACGGAGGACATCTTTATGGACAAGTCGTTCAATGTGATTATTGAAAAGGATGAGGACGGTTATTTTGTCGCCACGGTTCCTTCCCTCAGAGGGTGCCATACGCAGGCGAAGTCTCTGGACAAATTGATGCAAAGGACAAGGGAAGCGATAGAACTTTGCCTCGAGGTGGAAGATGAAATAACCCAAAATGAGTTTATAGGGGTGCAGCGTTTGGCGGTTTCTGTATGAGCGATATGCCGGCCTTTACAGGAAAAGTCTTGATCAAGGCCTTGAAGAAGGCTGGATTTGAAGAAATACGAATAAAGGGCAGTCATCATTTTCTACGCCACAAGGACGGAAGGTGTACTGTCGTTCCTGTCCATAGTGGTGAGACTATTGGAAGAGGACTTTTTTCACAGATTTTAAAGGATTGTGAATTGTCAAGAGAACAGTTTCAAAAATTAATATAAGCCAACCAGTCACTTCAGCGGAGGGAGCACCGCCGCTGAGCTCAGCGTTAGAATCATTGGGGGGTCACTTGAGTTTGAGCGGGATGCCGGAGATAGTGACGAAGACATGGTCAACCACCTCTGCGATCCTCTGGTTGGCGAATCCCGAGCAATCCCTGAATTTTCTGGCGATGTGGTTTTCCGGTACTATCCCTGACCCGACCTCGTTGGTGACTATGGCTATCGGAGTATGAAGTTCCGGGAGCAGCTTGATGAGCTTGTCCAGATGGGCTTCGAAGGATTCCGGGGTGGACAAAATGATGTTCGATACCCAGATGGTGATGCAGTCGAGGACAATGAAGTCGGCACCTCTATCTGCAGCCTCGGATATTGCGGCGGCAACATTGATACGCTCCTCGATGCATGACCAGTGCTCACCGCGTTGGCTGCGGTGAATGGCTATCCGGCCGCGCATCTCATCGTCCCCCGCGGCGGCAGTGGCGATGTAGATGGGGTTTTCCGCTGATCCCGCGAGCCCGAGCGCGAATCGGCTTTTCCCGCTCCTGCACCCACCTGTGACTAGATATGACGGCATTTTCGACCTTCCTTGCCTTGAGTCGGTTGTACGATGTTAATCTAGCGTGAAGAACAGTAAAAGCTATGATCAAATTTATGATTCGGGATTTTTTTTCGTCGTAACAGAGCCAATTTCAAAACTATTGGCTTCCTCTT
>JAFGFR010000028.1 GCA_016930955.1 Victivallales bacterium
AAGAGGAAGCCAATAGTTTTGAAATTGGCTCGTTAATTAACTATACTTCATGCGCGCGGAAAGCCAAGCGAGCGCTTGGGTGGCTCGGGGAATATGTTTCCCAACGGGAACTTTTTGCGCAGGGCCTTCATGACCTTTTTTTCAGCACGCCTCATGGCACGCCTTTCCTTGTCAGTCCGGTCTCGCATCCCGGCGGCGTGAAGCATGCCGTGGACAATGTAAAGCACAAGCTCCTCGGAATAGTTCAGATCACTGTCGTTTGCCGAACGAAGCAGTGCCATGTCTGGAGACACAAGTATCTCCGCCGCAACATCCCCGGCCATCAACTCCTCACCACAGAAGGCATAGTCAAAACAGATGACATCAGTGACATAGTCGTGCCCCAGATGCCTGTTGTTGAGTCTTCTCATTGTCCTCGGACCGGGAAAGACGACCAAAAGGATCGTCCCGGCAGGCAGAACGAGTCCTGCGAGATTCGCAATCTCAGAAATCAGCGCTAAAGCTTCCCGCCTCCTCGGAGGCCTGAACGCCGTCCGCCGCCATGAATAGATCATCATCATCGTCATCTTCCTGATCCTTCGGATAGGCTATCCTCCCGTGCATCATCGTTGTCAGGGTGGAGACAAAGCTCTCCCTGATCTTACTGAGCTCCCAGAAGGTAAGGTTTGCATTGTCAAGCTGCCCGGTCCTTATGCGCTTCCGGAAAATCTCCCAGATAAGCGCGTCTATCTTCTGCGGGCTGGGCTTCTGTAGAGAACGCGAAGCAGCCTCGGCAGCATCAGCCAGGCTCAATATCACGACCTCCTTCTCGCGGGGCAGCGGCCCAGGGTAGCGGAAGTCGTTCTCGTCAACAGTCGTGTTCTTCAGCCTGGCCTCCTCAAGCGCCTGCTTGTAGAAAAAGAACACCACGTCCGTGCCGTGATGCTGCTGTATCCCGTCACGGATGCTCTTCCTCAGCTTATGCTTAAGCGCCATGTCGAGCCCCTCCTTCACGTGGTTAAGAATGACAAGGCTGCTCATTCTTGGATTGAGACGGCTGTGCTTGCTGTCCGACTCGTACTGGTTCTCGGCAAAATACTCGGGCTTGACCATCTTGCCTATGTCATGGAACAAGGCAATCACCCTGGCACGGATGGGATTGGCATGTATCGCATTTGCCGCGTGCTCGGCCAAAGTCGAGACGACCAGACTGTGGTGGTAGGTTCCGGGAGCCTCGAGCTGGAGCCTCTTGAGCAGGGGGTGATTATAGTCACATAACAGCAGAAGCGTCATGTCTGAGCTGATCTGGAAGACAATCTCAAGTATAAACAAAAGAACAAGCGAAAAAATAGCGGTAAAGACCCCGTTGAGCACCCCGAAGGCAACGATGCCTGCTGTACTCGAGGGATTCCCCTCGACTGCCCAGAGCTGCATCAAAGAGAGTGCCGGCGTGCCCAATGCCACAACCAGTGCGGCATACAAAAAGTAGGATCTGTGGTTGGGCCTGTGCCGCACAAAAAAACCGCTGATGCCGCAGATAAGCATGCCGTTTATCAAAATCGGGAAGGAGTCGTCAAGCTGCATGGCCGTTATTATCGACACAAAAAGACCTGCGTAATGCGCGACCCTCAACCCCAGCATCGGAGATAGTATTATAGATACCATGGCCATCGGGATAAGAGAAAACAACAAATGCGGATGAAGATCGAACACCGGCCTTATATGCCCAAAAAGCTCGATGGTGAAGTAGTTGGTCAGCACAGCCAATATAACCACAGTCCCGACCAGCCCCATCTTGTGGTTGCTTTCAGTGATCTCCGGATGTATATGGCTTATGTAGATGCCCGACAAACACATGATAACCATGCAGAGGAAGGCGTTGACAAAAAAGTTCCTGTAGAAGTCCTTTCTCCCCCGTATCTGCTGCTTTTGGGTAAGGTACTCATTGTAGATGGCGAGGTTCTTATTGTGCACCACCTGCCCTTTGCTCAACAGCACCTCCCCCTCCTTGATGACTCTCTTTATCGGGGTCATGTCTGCCACAGCAGCACTCCTGTCAGAGTCCGTCATCGAACCGTCGTAAACCAGATCGTCCTTGACAACAGCATTCAGTATCTTCTCAAGTGATTTTTTGAGTATATCCCTGTTCTCGGGTGCAAAGCCTTTGGCCGTATCACCGGCAATTCTCGTGGCAACCTCCTCCGGCGTTGGGATTTCAGCGAATTTCCTCGGCTTCTCGCGGATGTTGGTCTTGTGTATCCTGACAGTGAAGTCGTTCTTCCTGAAACGCTCCTCCTTGCAGGCAATGCCGAAGAAAAGTGCTGTCTGGAGCGAATCGATAATATCTTTTCGCGACTTCGGTTCAACCAAAACCGCAAGAACAAGCCTCTGCCCCAATGGGTCAAGACTCTTGAATGCCTTCGCCAGCCTGGGATCATACCCGTTGGACACCTCGGCTTCCATGCCATCAGAACTGGCCACTATGGCATCGAACACAGCCTTCGCCGTCTCGATGCATTCATCCGAGGCAGTGTAGTCTATCTGGTAAACCAGCGGAACCTGAGACATCAATTTCTGCCTTTTGATGCCCGTGGCCTCCTCGTCAACATATGAAAAGTCCATTTCAGCAAAGACAGTGGCTGTGGCTTCCTGACCGCTGATGATGCTCGATACCGGGCCGAATACCGGCGGCATGACAAGCACCGCGACACAGAAGCACCATACGGTGAAAAGTATTACTATCCCGACGATCCTGGACTCCTCCGCCGCACGGCCAATAGGGCTGCCGCCACGCAGCCTTTTCTTGCTTTTCGGCTGGACCAGACCCTTTTTCTTCATTCGCCTGCGCTGGAGTTTTTTCTCCAGCCAGTCGCTCAACGCTTCAGGGATGATACTCATTTGTGCATGACCTCCTTGCGTGGCGACTTGGATTCGTTCTGGTAGGCATTGATTATTTTCTCGACCAGCCCGTGCCTCACAACATCCTTCGAAGTGAACCGGCAAAAGGCTATCTCGGATATTTCGGACAGCGTCTTCTGCGCATGCACAAGACCCGAAGCTCCAGGCGTGCGCAAATCAGTCTGCGAAGGGTCGCCTGTAATCACACAAGCTGAGTCAAACCCCAGCCTCGTGAGAAACATCATCATCTGCTCGACACTTGTGTTCTGTGCCTCGTCAAGTATAATAAAAGAATGGTTTAGAGTCCTTCCACGCATGAATGCAAGCGGCGCAAGCTCAATAATATTGCTGTCCATCAACGACCGAGCCTCATCCATGTCCAGCATGTCGTATAAAGCGTCATAAAGAGGCCTAAGGTAGGGAAGTATCTTCTCCTCCAAACTCCCCGGAAGAAACCCAAGATTCTCCCCGGCCTCCATCGCAGGCCTCGTCAGGATGATCCTGCTGTATTTGCCCTCCAGGAAACTCGACACAGCCATGGCCATCGCAAGATATGTCTTGCCCGTGCCAGCGGGCCCGATGCCGAAAACTATATCCTTCTGGCGCATCGCGTTCAAATATTCAAGCTGCGCCGGGCTGCGCGCTATTATGTCGTCCTTTTTCGGACTGACCTTGATCCTTTGGGCAAGAATCTGGTGCAGCTCGCTGACACTCCTCCTGCGACATGCTGAAAGAACCTGGTCAAACTCTGACTGGGTCAGCGGTTTGCCTTTCGACACGTGCAGACCGGAAAGCTCCCTTATCGCCGCTATACCAGCATCAACATTGCCAGAGTCGCTGGAAGACAGCTTGACCCAGAGATCACGGGATGTCGCCTTTAAAGAAAAGCACAGGGCGATCTTCTCGAGATTCTTAAGGCAGTCCCTTGCGAAAAGAGACTCCATAGCCTCGAAAGAGTCGAAATGGAGGGTTTCTTCGTGCATGTTCAAAGAGCTGCGGATCGGATATTCACAGCAGGCTTTGAAAAAGTCAGCGTGCCGCGGGGATTTTCAATACACTCCCCTCCCTTAGCTTGTCAGGATTGGAGAGAACATCTTGATTGTGCTCGAATATCCTTCTCCATTCTTTGCCAGAACCGTAAAAGTCTCGGGATATCTTCCAAAGAGTGTCGCCCTTTTGAACTTTGTATGTCTGTTCCACGGCAACAGGATACAGCGTAAGGGCTGGAGTCAGACCAGGAGCCGTCGCAGGATCCAAGACTACAACATCGTCCTCCATTACAGTGATAAATGTCTCCGGTCGAACCAGGGCGGGATCCGAGGTCTCTGGCGGGACTGTGCGGGGAGGCTCCCAGTAGGGATAGGTTTCTTTTATGAAGCCCTCCCATGCCTGTTCCCTCGCCCCGTAGGGAGATTCGGCAAGCTTCGCGCGGCATCCACCCGCAAAACTGACAATTACCAGGGCTGCGACAATGCGAAAGTCGAATAATCTTTTCATTTCAGATCACCTTAAATCAAGTCATATTGGCAAAAACAACTAAACCTTTTTGATGGCAAGCACTGCATTGTGCCCGCCGAAGCCCAGATTGATATTAAAAGCATATTCCTCCGCCCGCTCGACAGCAGTGTTGGCGGTATAATCCAAATCACACTCGGGGTCGGGGTGCTCGTAATTGGTCGTCGGGGGTATCACCCCATCACGCAAGGCCAATATGCATGCTATTGTCTCGATGCCCCCCGCCGCGCCAAGCGCGTGCCCGGTCATGCTTTTCGTGCTGCTGATAGCGACTTTCCGGGCATGCTCCCCGAAAAATGTCTTCAGCGCGGCCGTCTCAAACTTGTCGTTCAGCGGGGTGCTTGTCCCATGCGCGTTAACATATCCAACCTTCTCTGGAATCACACCAGCAACCCTAGCCGCCGCAGCCATAGCCTTGGCCGCACCCTCTCCTCCAGGAGAGGGAGAAGTTATGTGATATGCGTCCGCAGTGGCTCCGTAGCCGATGATCTCCGCCAAGACATCCGCACCCCTTCTCCTGGCGTGTTCGTACTCTTCAAGCACCAGCAGTCCGGCACCCTCGGCCATGACGAACCCGTCTCTTCCCGCGTCAAACGGACGGCTGGCATGCAAAGGATCCTCATTGCGCTGGCTCATGGCCTTCATCGAGCAGAACCCCGCCATCGCCAAAGGCGTGATGGTCGATTCACTTCCACCTGTTATCATTACATCCGCATCCCCGCGCTTGACTATCCAAAAGGACTCGCCTATCGCATGACAGGCCGTGGCACAGGCGGAAGATATGCTGAAGTTGGGTCCCTTGGCACCGTAACGCATCGAGATGCAACCCGAAGCCATGTCCGTGATCAACATCGGAATCATCAGGGGAGAGTTCTTCGTCGGGCCGCGGGTTAAAAGCACGTTCGCCTGAGTCTCCAAAGTCAATATGCCGCCAATGCCGCTTCCCACAAGGACACCGACCTTGTCCGGATCAAGCCCACCAAGCCCATCTCTCAGCCCCGCCTGCCCCATCGCCTCGTCGGCGGCCGCCACCGCAAAGTGGCAGAACTCATCAAGCCTTTTGGCCTCCTTCTGGCTCATGTAGCGTTCGATATCGAAGTTCTTGACCTCGCCGGCAATCCTTGTCCTGTAGTCCTCGCCACACTCGAACCGGGTGACGGGGCCTATGCCCGAACGCCCGTTCTTCAGAGAGTCCCAAAAATCAGCCGTGCTGTTCCCGACACTCGAGATGACTCCCGTTCCGGTCACAACTACCCTTCTGTCCATGATACACCAAGAACTTTTTAATAGGACCGCCACGCCAATATGCGCAACTTCTAAAAACAACCCGCGAGTCCCCAACTTGCAAGACCCGCAACATCACGGGCAGACTGCCTTACTGCTGTTTGGACTCGATGTACTTGATGGCATCCCCCACCGTGGTCAGCTTCTCAGCCTCCTCGTCAGGGATATCCGAGCCAAATTCCTCCTCGAGAGCCATGACCAGCTCGACCTGGTCGAGAGAGTCCGCGCCAAGATCCTCGATGAATTTCGCCTCGGGAGTAACCTGATCCGGCGCAACTCCAAGCTGAGACACCACGATTTCCTTCACCTTTTCCGAAATTGAAGACATAACATGCCCCTTCTAATTAATTTTTGATCCTGTTTCCTACTAACTTAATCCAACCGACAAAAGACCGTATAAGATGCAACCGATTATTCA
The DNA here is from genome assembly GCA_016930955.1 of Victivallales bacterium. Taxonomy (GTDB): domain Bacteria; phylum Verrucomicrobiota; class Lentisphaeria; order Victivallales; family JAADHT01; genus JAFGFR01. The sequence goes on from JAFGFR010000028.1 coordinate 6,095, forward strand.
AAAATCAAATCGCCAAGAAAAATTTCCGCCGAATTTAAAAGATTTTCACATAAGCAGTCCCCCGTCAACGTTTATCACCTGTCCTGTAATATAGTCCGAATCAGGAGAGCAGAAGAAGAAAACTGCGCTGGCGACATCCTCCGGGGAACCCGGCCTCTTCAACGGGGTGACCATCATAAAGGCCTCCTTCGCCTGTTCGGGGAGGTTCTTGGTCATCTCCGTCTGAATGTAGCCCGGAGCCACGGCGTTCACATTGATATTTCTCGACGCAAGCTCCTTGGCGGCCGTCTTTGTCAGACCTATGACACCGGCCTTCGATGCCGAATAATTGGCCTGGCCTGCATTACCCATCCTGCCAACCACCGAAGAGATGTTGACAATCTTGCCGTATTTGTTCTTCATCATCGGACGCATGGCCGCCTTCATGAAGTTGAACGTGCCTTTAAGGTTGACATCTATCACTGCATCCCAGTCCGCCTCGCTCATCCTCATCATCAGGGTGTCGCGAGTAATCCCTGCATTGTTCACGAGGATGTCTATCTTGCCAAAACGCTCGGTAACCACCTTAACGGTGTTGTCCGCATCCGCAGGCAAAGCCACGTTCGCAGCGAAAGCCGCAGCATTCACCCCGGCTTTCGCGAACTCTGCAGCCGTCGCGTCAGCGACATCCTGCATTATGTCCACGATAGCCAAAACCGCACCCTCCTGCGCCAGCCTGTCGCATATCGCCCGGCCTATACCCCTCGCCCCGCCGGTGACCAAGGCCACTCTACCCTCAAGCTTCCTGCAACACATTTTCCTGCTCCCTAAACGTAAGTTTTGAAATTTGCTCTGAATCCACAACAAAAATGGCGTTTCATCTGAAGTTCTCAATGGACTCCAGGCTGTTGGCGTTATATGTGGCCACATTCGCGTCAGTACGCTTGATGAGGCCTGTCAGAACGTTCCCTGGCCCAAACTCGATTACCTGCCTCGCGCCGGTGCCGACACCTGCCTTTACACATTTCTCCCACAATACGCTGCCTGATATCTGACGGATCAGGTTTTCACGGATATCCTCAATGCCACACACAAAGCTGCCGCAAACATTCTGAGCCACCGGTATTGAAGGCGTGAAAAGCTTGAATCCAGCCAGGAATGAAGCAAACTCATCAGCCGCACCCTGCATCAACCTCGAATGAAAAGCCCCCGCAACGTTCAGCGGTATAATTTTGCGTAAACCCTTTTCCTTGAGCACCTTTATCGCCTTCTCAACCTTCACGGACTCCCCGCTGATCACAATCTGACCGGGACAGTTAAGATTCGCCACGTCCACACCGCACTCTTCACACACCTGGGTCACGACCTCGATAGTCCCCCCTAGAACACTCGCCATGGAACCCGAGGTCTGCCGGCAGGCAATATCCATCAGCTCCCCACGACGGGCAACAAGCCTAAGCCCGTCCTCAAACGCAAACACTCCGGACGCACATAACGCTGCAAACTCGCCCAAGCTGAGCCCCGAAGTCGCCAACGGCTTGACATCACTGTGTCTCTCGAAAAAAGCGGCCAAACACGCAGCACTCATGGTATAGATAGCCGGCTGGCAATAGCGGCTTTCAGTCAGCTTCTCGTCCGGCCCCTTGAAGCATATCTCGCTGACTGACCAACCAAGGATCGCATCAGCCTTCTCAAAGACCGATGCCGCTGCCGGGCTGGAAGCATACAGATCCTCACCCATCCCACTGTGCTGGGCTCCCTGACCCGAAAAAACAAAAAAAGCCTCTTTCATATTCCCGCACACTCCAGCAAAATTCCTGTCTCATGTTTCGCAGATACCCGAAAACGGAAACTATAGATACATGCCCGACAGAGAAAATCAACACCACGGAGAAGATTTTTTCGCGAAACTAACGTTAGAGTCAATTTCAAAACTCCCCGTGGCCCTGCGGCATGCCATCTTAGATGCGAGGTAAATTCCCCCAATCTGTCCAGTTGACAAAGCCCGTGCTCAGCTTCCCTCCAGAAAAGAATATTTGAGTCACCGACGCGTTGTCAACCCGATCAAGCACTATTCCAGGCACCATCGATGCGGCCAGGGCATCCACAGAAGCCCAATGCCCCACACAAACTATCCTCTCGAATGGGAACTCGGCGCCAAGAAGCCGGTTCCTGAATATCGCCATCCTTACTTGAACATCTCCGGTACCCTCATTTCTTTCCGGCCACCATCTACCCCCGGGATAGTCGCCCTCGATCAAGTCATGCGAAGATGCCTTCTCTGCAAGACTTCTGAACTTTACCTGACCGACAGGGAACCATTCGGCAGCAAAAAGCTCGTGCAATGAAACCTCAATCCTGACAGACAAAGAATTTTCGGAGGCAATCATTTCAGCGGTCGACAGACAACGCTCGAAGGGGCTCGAAAGCACAATCGCACCGGAAAGGTCAAAACAGCTCATAAACTCCGCGCACTGTCTCGCCTGGGCATGCCCCAGAGGTGACAGACCCGGATCCCAGCCGGCAACTATACCGATGTTACCCAAAGATTCGGCATGCCGCACTAGGTAGAATATCTTGTCCAAAACAAGGATCTCCAGATGTCTGACGATACGCTTCAGTCCTTCAGCCTCGAGCCTATCCGCTTGTGCCATACCGAGACAATCGGGCTAGCTACAAATATCGAGGAGTAGGTCCCGACAACCACGCCTATAGTCATGACCAGGACAAAGTCGTTTATCGCCGCAACTCCAGAGACAAGCAGCGCCACAAGGACTATCAAGGTGGTCACGGAAGTCAACACCGTGCGCGACAAGGTCTGGTTGATGCTCAGGTTGATTATATCCTTGTAGGACTTGTTTTCCATCAGCGATATATCCTCCCGGACCCGGTCGAAAAGGACAATCGTGTCGTTGATTGAATAACCCATGATCGTCAGGAGAGCCGCGATCACGGAAAGCGATATCTCGCCACTCCCGATCCCGGGGACAAATAAACCAAAGGCCATATAAAGCCCTGTGGCCACGATGATGTCATGCACAAGCGCGATTATCGCAGCTATCGCAAAGGCAAACTCAAACCTGACCGAGATGTAGATGATTATCCCGATTATGGCCATGAGAATCGCAACGATGGCCGACCAAGCGAACTGCATCCCGATGAGCGCACCAAGTGACGTTTCACTTCCGTTTATTATTTGGGCGGCGGGGAAACGTTCGACAAGTATGGCCTCGACCTGCGACTTGATGTCTACATCCTCCACTTCCTCGGAGCTTGCACGCTCCCGCAGGACTATCTCAAGCTTCTCAGATGCAACATCCTGGAGCATGTTGGTCTTGTAGGACACCTTTGCGTCGAAGCCGGCGATGTTGAGGGCCTCGGTCACTGCCTGCTGGGATGGGCGGGCGTTTGCGTTGTAGTCGAAGGTCAGCCTCGTCCCGCCGGTGAAGTCAATGCTGAGCGACCTGCCGCCGAACATCGCGAGCGCGAGCAGAGTAAGCGCCACAAGCGCGATGGAAACGCTGAACGCCAGATTCTTCATGGCGAGAAAATTGAACTTGGGCTCAGAGAAAAAGTTCAGCATCCTCATGCTGTCAAACCTGAAAACCCTGTTCAAAATATCAAAAGACAGCCTTGTCAGAAAAAGCGAGGTAAACATGCTGGTGATTATGCCTATGGTAAGGGTAACAGCAAAGCCCTTGATCGGCCCGGAGCCCTGCCACATCAGTATCAAGGCAACAAACAACGTGGTTATGTTCGAGTCGAATATAGTGATGAATGCCCGGCTGTAGCCGTTGTCTATCGCCGTCAGAAGATTCTTCCTGGCCTTCAGCTCCTCCCGTATCCGCTCGAAGATCAGAACGTTGGCATCCACCGCCATACCTATCGTGAGAACTATACCGGCAATGCCCGGCAGAGTCAGTGTGGCCTGGAAGGTGGCCATGAAACCCATTATCAGAACAATATTGGCGACAAGCGCGAGATTCGCGATCAGCCCGGCACGCATATAGTACACCAGCATGAAGACAACAACAGCGATAAGCCCGTATAATCCTGCCATGGTACCTGTGCGGACGGCTTCGGCACCCAACGTCGGATCCGTCTCGAATATCGCCTCCACCCTCATCCTCGGCAAATTCCCGCTCATAAGTGCCTTGGATATCCGCGCCGCCTCCTCCTGGGAGAAACGACCTGTGATCTGTGCCCTGCCCTCGGTTATCGCAGTCTGAAGCACGGGGGCGGAATAAAGTATGTCGTCAAGAACTATCGCCAGCTTGTCGCCAACATGCTTGGTTGTTATCTTGGCGAACTTGTCCGACCCGGGCGGGGTGAAGGTCAAAGATATGAACCGCTGACCGAAGCTGTCAATGTTCACATATGCCGCAGCAATGTTTCCACGCCCCCTCATCTCCGGACGTTTCCTTACAATATACGCAAGCTCCTCGGCACTCTCGTGACGCTCACTCTTCGCCAGCTCCATGACCATGTAACCCTCGGGCGGGGTAAAGCTACGGGGATCCTGTAGATACTTCCGCACAAGCGAGTTGTTGTCCTTATGCACAAGCTTGAACTCAAGCCTCGCCGACATCGTCAGCATCTCGCGTATCGCATTGATCTCGTCCTTCGAGACCGTAGGAACCTTCAGCGTGACATAACTGTCCCCCATCGGCGCTATCTCCGACTCGAATATGTTCTCGCTTTCAAGCCTATTGCGCAATACCTCTATTGCTGTCTCACGTTGCGTATCGAATGGAATGGATATCTTGTTGCCGTCGCTGTCCTCTATCTCCGCGTCAGGCACCACCTCCAACACAAACTCGACACCTCCATGCAGATCAAGACCCAGCCTTATCGAGCTGGACGCCTGCTGTTTCACATACCCGATGATGTCTTTGTTGCCCGTGGCGGCCTTCAGAGGGATGTACTTGGCAAGGTCAGTCCCCAGCTTCCTTGATGCCCTCTCCATCGCAATCGATGGAAAAACGTTGTCCTGAACCTCAAGCTCTCGGGCAAGCTCCATGGTCTGCTCTAGCGTGTCGTCTTGGGTGCTGCTCAACTTCAGGAAAGTCTCATAAAAGTCAAGCGGCTTCAAAGGATATATCGAGGACGCAAATACCGCGACGATAACAACCGCGACTACCGTCCTGAGCATGAAAGGCTTCTTATTCATCCGTTTTCTCCACCTGGACAACCGCGCCTATACCGCTCTGGACGATCTCGATCTCAACCTTCTCGGCCACCTTTACCATAAAAGTCTTGTCCTTGACCTTCGTCACCACAGCCTTTATCCCGCCGTTAGTCACAACCTCGTCGCCTACCTTTATCCGCTTAATCATCTCCTTGCGCTGATCAGCCTGCTTCTTCTGCGACCTGAAAAGAAAAAACATCATAATAAGCAACAGGAAAATCGGCATGCCACCTATAAGCCAGTTCGGCCTCTCGGCCCCAGCCGCAGCCCCCTGCGCCAAAATAATCAAACCTTGCATATCATTCACGCCTCTTTAAATGTGTTTCTCAAGCCCGACATCTCAAATTCCATCTCTGTTTCGGCAAAGCCGAGGCAATCGCCGTTCCAGTCAGAGAACGGGCAATGTACATCAAAATCAGACAATGGCAAACCCTCTAGCATATAAAAATCCCCGGGGTGTCCTTTTTATCTGATCGGAGAGCCAATTCCAAAACTCCCCGTGAGCCGCGTCGGGAGCGCAGGCGCAGCCACGGATAGTTTTGAAATCGGCTCAAAGGTCATTGCTTTTTCCAGTGTCGGCAACGGAGTGCGTCCACCGCGACGGCTGTGACAATTATGCAGCCCGTGACAATTTCCTGGACCCAGTTCGGGAGTCCCATTTTAGTGCAACCATTAGAAACGACCGTCATAATGAAAGCTCCGATGATAGTCCCCGCCACAGAGCCCTGTCCGCCCGCAAGGCTGGCACCGCCAATCACTACTGCAGCAATAACACTCAGCTCCATCCCGGTGGCGGTGGTGGGGTCGCCTACGGTAAGATACGAGAACTGCAGCACACCGGCCAGCCCAGCAAATGCCGCGCCGCAAACGTAGATCATGATCTTCGTCCTCTCAATGCCGATCCCGCACAATCTGGCCGTCTGCTCGTTCGAGCCGATGGCGAAAATATAACGACCAAAACGGGTATAACGCAACACCGCAGACAACAGCAGGGCGAGAACCAGCAGCATCCATACGCCAGTGGGCAGCAATCGCCACTTCTGACCGTCACCAAGAGACTGCAGCAATGTGTTGAGCCAAGTCGAACGCGCCGTGACCATTGTCTCGCCTGCTAGGCCCTTTGCGAGTCCTCGCAGCGCACCCCATGCTCCCAGTGTGACAATGAACGGAGCAAGCCTGCCCTTAGCAACCAGCAGTCCAATGAGCAGTCCGCATGACGCGCCGGCGACAACACCACCGGCGGCGGCCAACACAGGCGGCGACCCGGCATTGAGCAACAAAGCAACCACCACCGTGCACAACGCGATATTCGAGCCCACCGAAAGGTCTATGCCGCCGGAGATTATTATCAAGGTCATCCCCAGGGCCGCCATCGCCACAACCGTGGTCTGCAGCAACATGATCTCGGCGTTTCTCCATGTCAGAAAGGTCTGAGGACGCAACACGCTGAAAAGCAGCAGAACAAGCACAAGGCCGAGCAAAGGACCCAGACGGGCAAGATAAAATTTCCAGTCCATAGAGCCAACTCCAAAACTCCCCGTGGCCGCGCGGCCACGGGTAGTTTTGAAATTGGCTCCTCTAAAACAATCATGACCCCGTGGCCTCGAGCATGATCTCATGCTCGTTTGTCTGTTCCGTCAGGCGCGGAGTGCCGAGCCTGCCCTTGCGCATCACCGCAACCCTGTCGCATATGCCCATCAGCTCAGGGAGGTAGCTGCTGACAATTATTATCGATTTACCCAAGGAAGCCAACTGCTCAATAATCGCGTAGATCATCGCCTTGGCCCCGACATCTATACCCCGCGTAGGCTCGTCCAGAAGCAGGACGTCAACATCATGGTGAAGCAGCCTTGCGATTGCCACCTTCTGCTGGTTCCCGCCGGAAAGGCTCACCATCTGCTGCCACGGACCCTGACAACGGATCGCCATGTCCTTTATCCATTTCTCAGCCCTCGCGGCACGGCTTGCCGGAGTCTCGAACATCGGGGTCTTCGACATCGTAATGTTGTCAGCGAGACTCAACGATAACGCCAGCCCTTCGTTCTTGCGATCCTCGCTAAGCATGCCCATTCCCTGCCGCAGGCGTTTTCCCGGTGCAGCCGGGCCAGTGTATGCAGCAAACTTTATCCACCCGCAGACTATCGGCCTGAGGCCAAATATCGTCTCGAGCATCTCGGTTCTTCCAGCACCGACGAGGCCGGCAATGCCAAGCACCTCGCCACGGCACAGCGAAAAGCCGGCATCAAGGGGTTTCCCGTGCCCGGCAAGCCCCTCAACATGCAATATCTCCTCCCCTCGATTACGATGCGACCGTGGATATAGCTGATCCACCGAACGACCAACCATCAGCTCGACAATCCTGTCGTGCCCAAAACCAGCGGATTCGCCGCCTCCGACACTGCGACCGTCGCGCAAAACAACAAAACGGTCGGATATGGTCGTGACCTCCTCTAAAAAATGCGAGATATAGATGATCGCATGCCCCTTCCCCCTCAGCCGCATGATCAGAGAAAACAAAGCCTCAGCGTCACGCGACGTGAGGCTGCTCGTCGGCTCGTCAAGAACCAGAAGTCTACACCCCACCGCCACCGCCCTGCCAACTTCAACCAGCTGCTGCTCGGCCAGCGACAACTCACCAACG
>JAFGFR010000292.1 GCA_016930955.1 Victivallales bacterium
AAGGTTTTCCGCTGATGTCCCGGGCTCAGTCACGATGTCTGCCGAAATGGGAAGGCTGGCAGACGCGACTTGCGGATTCCGCGACGGCATGCTTTGCCTCGTGGGACGCGCAGGGCAGTTCGGGACGCGCTTCGCCGTCCTGCTCTCGATGACCTCGGATGGCGGCGAGGTCAAGGAAGGTGGCGGGAAATTGCTCGTCGAGAATTCAAACGCTGTAACCTTGCTGCTCTCCTGCGGGACGGATTTTGCCGGCGCGGATCCAGTCGAGGAGGCCTTACGAATCATGCACAAGGCAAAAGACAAGAGCCTCGATGATTTGCGAAGTTCGCACATATCCTCGCATGAGGAGCTTTTCGGGAGGGTTTCGTTGGAGCTCGGGAAAGAAGTGTCTGATTCAGAGGAGCTTGCGACCGATGAGCGTCTGGAGAAGGTCAGGCAAGGCGGTGAGGATACGGCGCTGGTCGCCACGTTCTTCGACTACGGCCGCTATCTTCTCATCGCATCCTCCAGACCGCATCACGACGGCAACAGCCTGCCCGCAAACCAGCAGGGAATTTGGAATTGCTCCCTGACTCCGCCGTGGAACAGCGATTTCCATACCAATATCAATATCCAGATGAACTATTGGCATGCCGAGACTTGCTCGTTGCCGGAATGCCATGAGCCGCTTTTCAATTGGATGAGGACGCTTGCGGCCAACGGCGAGAGAACTGCTTCGGCACACTACGGTTGCCGGGGGTGGGTCGCCCACCACATCTCCGACCCGTGGGGCTTCAGCGTCCCCGGGGACGGCGCTGGATGCGGACTTTGGCCCACTGGTGGTGCATGGCTTTGCGATCACCTATGGGAGCATTATATGTTTTCGGGGGACATTGATTTTCTCAGGGATACAGCATGGCCCATGATTTCGGGGGCCTGCAGGTTTTTTCTGGATTTTCTTGTCGAGGACTCGAGCGGTCGGCTGCTTTGCGGCCCAAGTTTGTCGCCTGAAAACAGTTACCGTCTTCCCGACGGCAAAAAAGGCAAGCTGTGCATGGGCCCTGCCATGGACAATCAGATACTTCGCGAACTTTTCGCGCATGCCTTGGAGTGCGCGGAAGTGCTTGGGGAGGAGGCTCCAATTTTAGACGAGATGCGCTCCGCCCTCCCGAGACTTCCGCCTGACCGCATCGGGTCTGACGGAAGGTTGCTTGAATGGGCTGACGAATACGGGGAGATTGAGCCGGGGCACCGCCATGTCTCGCACCTGTGGGCCGTCTTCCCGGGATCGCAGATCACAAACCGGGATACCCCCGAGCTGGCCGATGCCTGCAGAAGGGTTATCGCCGAAAGGCTGCGCCATGGCGGTGCCCATACCGGTTGGTCTGCAGCATGGCTAATAAATCTGCTGGCTCATCTCGATGACCCCGAAGGCGCTCACTCCATGCTTTTGAAAATGCTCAGGAAATGCACGCACCCGAATCTCTTCGACAACCACCCGCCTTTCCAGATCGATGGGAATTTCGGGGCCGCATCGGGAATCACAGAGATGCTTTTGCAAAGCTCTCCCGGCTGCCTGCACGTCCTCCCGGCTCTTCCGGCATCATGGAGCGACGGGTACTTCCGAGGGCTGAGGTGCAGAGGTGGGGTCACAGTATCCGCCAAATGGAGAAGTCGACGCTTGCAATACCTCTCTCTATTCTCTCCGCGTGAGCAGACTGTCTCTCTACGCATCGGGTGCAAGCCAGATCACCTCAAGATACCCTTGGACAAATGCTCGGTTTTCGAATTGGATCAAGATACCATGGACACTCTCGGGGAAGTCTGAATTTGGACTGCATAAACTACCTGATCGAGCAAAAGAAAAGCTTGGGGATCGCCGCTGTCGCCGTCAAGCGACTGGATCAAGTTTTCTGTGCTGGTTTCACAAAAGATTTCGACCTGCATTACGGCAGGGCAGGGGTGCAGCTTCCAGACTATGTCATAAGGACACTCAAACTCAGGCGAGACCCCTTGGCATTTTTCCCCTGGGCCCGTTCGGTGGTCATGGCGGCAATCCCTTTCAGCATCATTCCGTCTGCAAAGAATTTCATGCCAAAACCCTCGTCCAGTGAATATTCCGGATATGTGCCAGGTTATGCGGCAAGACTCGACTACCATGTCTTCGCCAGAGATATCCTTGGATCCTTGGCCATGGGACTGGTCAAAAATTGCTCGGCAGGTGGCGCAAAATATGAGATTTGTTCGGATGCCTCGCCTGTCGCTGAAAGGGCATTGGCCGCAAGCTCAGGACTTGGCCGCATCGGGAGAAACTTCTGCGTGCTCACTCAGCACCATGGCTCCGCATGCCTCATCGGCGAGATATTCACAGACCTGGAACTCCCCGAGCTTGAGGAGCCCCGATTCAAGCCTCCGTGCCGGGGCTGCGATGTATGTGTCAATGCATGCACCTCCGGGGCGCTAAGCTCACCAAGAAATTTCAACATGGCAAGATGCAGAAGCTATATCTCGATGGAAAAAAGAGGGCCGCTCTCACACAACGAGACAAGCATCCTCGGTTCATGGGTCTTCGGCTGCGACGAGTGTACATCATGCTGCCACCCGGGTTCCATGCCAGAGAAAATTCCCGTGGATCTCGAATGGATACTAATGCGGCCAGCGGCCGAAGTAAGAGAATGTATAAAAGACACGGTCATCAGTCACACAGGCGTGACACTGCTCAGACGCAATGCCGTCGGAGTGCTCGCAAACAGGAAAAGTACAACGCAAATCAATCTGATCCGTGAATTCGCATCCGTCACATCAAGCTCAATGTTGAAAACCTTTGCTGAATCCGTGCTCAGGGAAATCCAGCCTTGATTTGTGGTTTATGGGCTTTTGTTGTAATAACTTGTATATCAGTTCAAACCCATCCCTATTGTTTTAAGGGGGATCATGCAGACTGCGAAGCAAGCCTTGAACGGGGCTGCGAACCCGTCCATCAGGTCAATGAGTCCGGACTTGAAGAGCCCGAAGGGCCACCCTAGAAGGACCTTGCCTGTGCCCAATGCGATATATCCGGTTCGGAAGGTCTCGGCAAGAACATCCATCATCGCACTGGAGAAATTGACAAAGCCTTTCCAGACGTAGGGCAGCGCCTTGATGACGTAAGGCAGCACGATGGGGGCAAGAGCTGCGGCGAGCAAAGAGATGGATATCGGCTCCATTGCATCCGCCTCAGGGGCGGCGGCGGGGGAGAGAAGCAAAGCAGAAATGAGAAGCACCAGAAAAATTTTAGGATACAATCTCATAGCTGTGATATCCGCATGAATAAAATTTTATTTCCCTGCCTGGACGAACCCGAAATGAACGTACTATAGCGAGTATAATCGAATAATCAAATGATTTAGGAGCCTATTTCAAAACTTCCAGTGGCCGGGCGGCCTGGCATTGCGGAAGTGGGCATGCCTGCCTGGTCTGTCCCGAGGTGTCGCTTGGATGTTCAGTAAACCAAGTCGGGGTAGGGGCTGAGAAACACGAAGGTTGTCCAGTGCCGCCCCCGAGCGGACGGGGTGTTGAACATGTGCCGAATCGCGAGTCAACGCGCTTCGAGTAATTTTTCAAGCACCGGATCTTTTTCAGCTCCAAGCTGAAGGGATCGGAGGTACCAGAGCTTTGCCTCATCCATCCTTTCAGGATAGTTCCGTGCAATCAGCACTGCCGTGTTAAAGGCCGTCTCGGCGGATGTGGGGTCAAGCTTGAACGATTTCCTGAACTGCTGTTCCGCCGCCTCATTCCACTCGAGATGACTGAATATCCTGCCCAGATACATCTGCGTCACTGGATCCTTCGGGTCTCTGGAGATTGCAAGTGAAACGGTCGACAGAGCCTCGAAGTACTTTTCCTGATGTATATAGCAGAAACTCAATGGCACCAGCAGATCGATATTGTCGGGGTCGGCGCGGAATGCCTTTTCCAGAAGCGCTATGGCCTTTTGCGGGCTGCCCGACTCGGCGGTTATCATGCCGGCCCTGGCCAGCGCCCTGGGGTTTTCCGGATCCTTCGCCAGCACGTTTAAGTAGTGCCATAGGGCGGCCTCGTTTTTCCCTTTCTTCTCTGCTTCACCTGCCTCGTCGAGCATCTTCTCTGTCTCAGTGTTGTCAGGAGGCATCGCCGGAGGGTCAACGACAGGCCTGTTTTGCGCGGAAGTCAGGTTTTCGAGCTTCTTCTCCGCAGTCTCCAGAAGGGAGGCCAGTCTGGCATTTTCCTTCCTCATATCCTCGATCTTCCCGTCATCTGCCGCGGCCACGGGGGGAACATCCGCAGGGGGCGCCGCTGCATCAGCACCGTTTTGAAGCAGCTCCACTTGCCTGCTCTTCTCAGCCAGAGCAGAGTTCATCGCCACAAGTTCGTTGGTGAGCATCACAAGCTTGTTGTCGTAGTCGTCGTTGGATTTTTTCAGAGCGGCGGCAGAACTCTCAAGCTCCTTGATCCTGGCTCCCATGTCTTTGGAGTCTGTGCTGTGCCGCAGCTTCAGATTTACATTCTCCTCCTCGAGTGCAACGATTTTGTCAATGCCCTTTTTCATGTCGTTCCGGACCTCCGCAAGCCTGGTCTCGGCCTCCTGGGCCCTGTGACGCAAATTCTCCATCTCGGCCTTGTCCGTCTCGGCCTTCTCCTTCAGCCGTTGGTTCTCTCCCTCTGCCGCGACAAGTCGTCTGGCAAGTTCGCTGAACTCGTCCTTCTTCTCCTCGAGCCCGTGGCTCTTAAGCACAAGATCGTCAAAATCCTTCTTCAACTTCTCATACTCCTGCTTTTGCTCGAGTATGCGTTGATCCTGCTTGCGGGTTATCGTGTCGGCTATGAATATACGAGTGTCCAGCTTATGCAGATCCTCCAGGATCTTTCCCCTGTTGTGGTCTATCCCGGCGAGGTGCTTTTCTGCCGACGCCTTCGCATCCTTGAGAAGATTGAGCTCCTGCCTCAGATCTCGGATTTCCCTGTTCTTCTCGGACAAATTTATCTGAGCCGTCTCCAAAGACTGCAGCAAAAGCTCGTTGTCGTGCCCGAGCTTCTTCATCACGCCATCGGCATCTGACTTCACGCTTGACCTGAGATCCTTAATGTCCTCGCGAAGCTGGCCTATCGTCGCCGTCGCCGTTTTCAGCTTCTCTTCTGTCTCGCGCAAAGTGAATGAAAGCGCTTCTTTCTCCTTGCTGCTCTGATGCAAGCTCTCCTCGAGCATGACATTTTTTTTCTCGCTTTCAGCCGCTGTTTCCACAACCGATCCACCGCTCTTCTTCAGAAGTGCAAGCTCATTTGCAAGTTCCAGGTTCTTCCTCTCGATCAGAACCAGCTTCTGCCTTTCAGTCTCAAGCCGGTTGATAAGCTCAACCTTCTCACGTTTCAGCGCCTCAAGCTGAAGCAAGGACCTGTCGAGCATCTCCTTGGTATCGCCGCTATCCGCACTGCCCCTGAGCTTCTTGTTCTGCTCCTCAAGCAGGGATAAGCGGTTGCCCAGGCTTATCTTATCCCTGAGGAGCTGCTCGACCTGCTCCGCGCCTTGCACGTTCCTGGCGGCCTCACGCCGTGCCGCCTCAAGTGAGACGTAGGTCGCGTCAAGCAAACTCTTCGTCTCCTTCAATTCCTTTTCCAGAGACGAGACCCTGGTCTTGAGAACAAGATTTTCCTTGTCTGTCTCGGTCTCGGTAAACTTTAGGTTGCGCCCGGCAAACTCATTCTTCAGCTCGTCTATTTTCTTGTTGCACACCTTGATCCTGTAGTCTATCAGCCCGGTGTTCCACTTCGGATATCTTGCCTTTATCGTCTCGAAATGGCTTAGAGCCTCCCGGTACAACATCATGGCCTGCCTCAAGTCCCCGTCATTACGGCTCTTGTCCCCCTTCTCCAGATAATCGAACCCGGCAAGCCATATCTTGCGCGCCTCCTTCCCTGTATCGTCGTCTTCATCCTGAGACTTCAGGCCAGCACTGAAAAACATCAGGATCAGTGCTGCGGTTGCTGTGATTAAAAAAGATTTGGACATTTGAGGACTCCTTTGTTTCACGAATAGTATTTCCCTGAATAGTCGTATGATCCGATGACCCTCAACGAGTCGCAATGCTCCATGGCATGAGAGAGCGCAACCTTGACCTTGGCATCGTTGCGGTTGCCCATTATGTCGATGTAAAAAGCATATTTGCTCGGCGCGCCATAGACCGGCCTGGAGATTATCCTTGTGAGATTGATGTCGGCATCCCTGAATGGCATAAGGAAAGAGCAGAGGCTGCCTGGCCCGTTCTTGAGCTCCACTGCAAGATTTGATCTCGCCCCCTTTGATTGCATATGCTCCTTGCCGACCCTCGAGAGTACCCCGAACTCGGTCTCGTTCGCTATCTCCTGCTCTACCGGGTACTCCAGGACATCTACCTGATACAGTTCCGACAGCCTTCTGGGTCCGAGAGCCGCCGATCCCACGTCGTCCCTTGCCGCTATGGCCGCCTCGGCCGTGCTGGACACCTCATGGCATTCAATCCCGGGCAGGTTGCTCCTTATCCATGCCGAGCAATGCCTGAAAGGCGCGAAATGCGAATAGAGTCTCTTTATCGGGACACCTTTCCTTCCCAGCAAGGCAAGTTTCACGACCAGGGACATCGTCTCGATGACAGTAAGCTCGGGGTCGTGAAGAAGCGTGTCTATAGTGAATGTTATCGTCCCGGCCGAAGAATTTTCCAGCGGAAGGACCGCAAGGTTGTCGCAGGACTCCTTCACCCTCTCGCACGCCTCGAAAATCGTGGATGCAGGCTCCATCTCATAGCCTTCAGTAAAACGCAGCTCGGCAACCTGATGCGTGTAGGTGCCTGCCGGCCCAAGGTAGATCATTTTTTTCATCTCTGTCCTAAAAATCAACGTTCAAATAAGGGGCCCGTAAGAAAAACGAAGTGCAATATACACCAGGGGCACCCATTTTAAATCGAAGTTCCGAACTAAAATTGATTTTTTAGCTGTGCCACGATTTGTCATTGTCCCGCAGAAGTGTATATTTACCAGTGGATGCGCTTTAAAACTCCGGCTCCAGGCTTGGGGGATGACAGCCGGAAAGCTCATTCCCGGCATGGATTCAGGATTGTATAACAGGGTTTTGACGATGAAAATGCACTTTCTCTCGCTGGCTTCACTGACTGTTCTGCTGTCGCCGTCATTGTTCGGGGCGGATGATCCCGCGCTGTCAAGGCGCTTCTATGCGGGCGATATCCTTCGTGCGGAGGTTCGCCCGGAGGATTACTCCGATCCCGTGGTGATCAAAAACGTGAGCCCCTACAAACCGGCCTCCAGGATAACCACGGAGGTGGGTTATGCGTTGCTTACCGTCAGGCTGGATGCGGGGAGGTCGCTCGGCATTTACGACTACTCCCTGTTTGACGGCAGGGCAGTGTTCCCCTGTGTCGCCTTGATGGACGACAATGGTGAGTTCGACGCGAGCTTGTGGGAAATCAAGGACACCAAGCCTGACAAGATGTACAGCATGCTGTTCAAGGTACAGATACCTGTCATGGGCATCCCGAAGTACTCTTTGCGGTTCAACTTGCTGCAGGGCAAGTGGCAGGATGTCAATCTGCCCTTCGTAAATGTCAAGGATATGCCCTTCACAGCCGTGAAGGATATCCCTCAGGCCGGGATGCTCGGTGTTGATCCCTACAAACCCAAGCCTGGTGCGGAGGCCCCGTTGGTATCCAAAGATGATGCCGACCCCGACGCTGCGCCCACGGCCGCTGTGCCGGACCAACCCGAGATAAAGCCCGAGCTCGGCGACGCGGAGCTCAAAAAGCCCGCCGATCAGGCAGTATTGGAGGGAATGCTCAAGGACGGCAAGAAAGACGAGGCAGAAAAAAAAGATGGCGAGAAACCCAAAAAAGATGTTTGGGAAGACCTCGACAAACTCTGAGCCCATTCAAAATGTACGAGATTGACATAAAAAGAGAATTCTCTGCCGCGCATTGCCTGAAGGGATACAAGGGCAACTGCTCCGAATTGCACGGCCATAACTGGACCGTGCAGGCGTTCGTGTCGGCTAAGGAGCTTGATGATGTCGGCATGGCGATTGACTTCAGAATACTGAAGAGGGAGCTGGACAGCATCGTTTCAGAGCTGGACCACAAGAATCTCAACACTCTCCACATATTCTCCGCCGCCAATCCCAGCAGCGAGTTCCTGGCCAAACATATTTTCGACCGACTGTCAGAGAAGATCGTTTCCGGAAGGCTCTCCGTCGAAAAGGTGCGCGTATGCGAGTCCGGCGATGCCGGTGCGACATATTTCAAAGACCCCGAATGACTATTGCTGGTGACGACCACGGCTGCACGGCTGGCACAGACAGCTTTAAGGTATGCACCAGCCATTTTGCCGCACTTGCGCTCCCGGCGTGGTTCACGCGGAGTTTTGACGCTGGCTCTTCAAATAAAATGAGAGATGCTAAAATCGCAACGGGAATTTGAAATTGACTAAGGAGTTACATCATGGGTGTCGGCAGGAAAAAATGTGCGGTGGTCGGGATTGGAAACCGGGCCCATTCCTGGATCAGTGGAATCGTCCAACAGCATCCGGAGTCAACGGTGCTGGCCGGGCTCTGCGATCTCCGCCTCGACCGATGTCATGATGTCAATGAGGTCTACAAGACCAATGCCGCGGTATATGACAATTACGAACTAATGCTTTCAGATCTGAAGCCCGATCTGGTTATCATTGCCTCACCAGACAGATGTCACCGTGAACATATTGTGAAGGCACTGGATGCAGGATGCAATGTCGCGACTGAAAAGCCGCTCTGCACAACCATCGAGGATGCAGCAGCAATCGTCGAGGCGGAACAGCGTAGCCGCAAAAAAATCTTCATGGCTTTTAATTACCGGCACATTCCGCTCTGCTCCAAAATCAAGGAACTCATACTCGGAGATGCCATAGGCCGTCCTGTCTCAATGGATCTTTCCTGGTATCTG
This sequence comes from Victivallales bacterium, assembly GCA_016930955.1. GTDB lineage: Bacteria > Verrucomicrobiota > Lentisphaeria > Victivallales > JAADHT01 > JAFGFR01. The sequence goes on from JAFGFR010000292.1 coordinate 8,955, forward strand.
GACTATCACGGGCACGGCGCAAGCTACTTCAGGCGTTGGCATCGGCTGATGCGCGAGTCGGGCGGCCTGCTGGTCACCAAGGCCAGTCACCATTTTGATCTGGCGAACTGGTGGATGGGCGATGCCCCCTCCACAGTATTTGCACGTGGGGGACGCAACTTTTTCGGTGCCGGCAATAATCCTTGCCAAGGCGAACGCTGTTCAACATGCACCCATTCGGAAAAATGCGAGTGGTTTACAGATGTGTGCATCAACGATCGCACGGAGGAACTCAGCCGTCAGCTCGGCTACAGAGTTAAAGGTGTACGAGGCTACATCAGAGACTACTGCCCCTTCGGCAATGATGTTGATATTTACGACACGATGGCCGTACAGGTAAGCTACCGCAACGGCGGAATCCTCAACTATTCCCTAAACGCCTCGGTCCCGTTCGAAGGCTGGAATCTTGCCATCAACGGAACCAAAGGGCGGCTCGAAAGCAAGATTACCGACAACAAGCCCAGCCCTGGCTGGCAGGAGCGTTTCCAAATCACCGATCCGGACGGCAAAATACTGAAGGGAAAAGGCTTCGGAATTACTGACTGGCCCTCTGAATACAGCATTCATGTTATGCCTCACAAAGAGGATGATTACGAGCTCAAGCTGCCCAATATAGCAGATGGGCACGGCGGCGGGGATTTCAAGATATTTGACGCTGCACTGGCGGACATATACCCCCCAAAGGACACATTGGACATTTTCGCTTCCGCTGTAAGCGGTGCATTAAGCACGGCCATCGGTGCCGGAGCAAACACGTCCATTCTGTCTGGAGAACCTTTCAGCCTGAACAAATGGACTTCAAAATGGCAATGTAAGGAGGCATGAACCTAAATGAAGCAGTTAAATCTCAAAAATGACAGTTGACACATTTGCATACAAAGCTTTAAGAATAGATCCACGGCACACTGCGGCAACTGCTTTATT
>JAFGFR010000293.1 GCA_016930955.1 Victivallales bacterium
GCTGTTCGCCAAGATACTCCGGGCATTGTCGGAGGACTCCACCATCGGCATGGCCGGGGCAGCCTGCGCAATCCCGCCCCATGCCAACCCGTTCCAGCAGCGTGCCATGCGCCAGATTCCCCGCCGTCATTTCCCGGTGCAGCCCAGTCACCTGGATTCGGACATGGTTCAGCACCCCTGCATGGCCATGCCGCGTGACCTCTTCCTTGCGATAGGCGGAGAGGACGAGCAGATCATCCGTGGGCTCGATCCCGTGTTGCGCAAGAAAGTGAGGGATGCCGGTCGCCGTGTGGTGATCGTTGCCGATACTTACGTTTACCATTTGTTGCCGGGCAAGCTGAGCAAGCTGCTCAAGATGTATTTCCGCAACGGGCGTGGCTCGGCTTTCGCCGCCCACCATCATCCCGAAAAAGTGCTCGAGCTGACCGACGGCCTTGACGGAGGGAACTTCACTGAACATCGTTCGCTGCCTTATCGAGCTATGCGTCGTGCATGCAACCTCGTAAAAGCCATCGCCAAGGCAGAATATATCCGCCTCCTGGTCGATTGCGCCTATATAGCCGGCTACCTATGCGAGCGACTGCTCGGGTCGTATCCCGCTAGCACTACCGTCGCCGCCATCACCACCGAGACCGAAGAGCACAACGGATGTGCAATCCACCGACACCGCGTGACGCTTGCATAGCACCTCGATCTCCCCCTTTCAAGCGCTACTGTAATTAGTCGCATTAGCTGCATTGCTCTCATTAGTTTCATTCGGGCCGTTCGATAAATTCGATACTATCGATATTTTCGACAATATCGAATCTGTCAGACGACAGAGGGCACGGGGTGGGAAATCCGAAATCCTAAGCTCTAAACCCCAAACAGATGCGGCCCATTTGTTCACGGTTCACGGTTCACGGTTCACGGTTCACGGTTCACAGTTCACAGTTCACAGTTCACGGTTATAGATTAGGGCGAAAGATTAAGTAGAAAGATTAGGTTCTACTGCATTACAGCATTGCAGCACCACCGATTACCGCCCCCCGCCTCCGCCGTCGGTTCTTCGCGCCGCAGGCTCTGGACTGCGCAACTATTTTTTAGTTGCGATTTGGCTTTTAATTGCCGATAAAGTGCCAGCCATAATGCTGGCGATCCATTTGCGTTTCACGCCGGAACGCCGGTCATATGACCGGCCTGCCACCTGAATTTCCCAGTCGGCTACAGAGCGACTGTTAATTCACGACTCGGACGGCGAGGCCGCCGTCCCTCCCAAGGCACTGCACGCAATAGACGACGTCAAAGCCGGCCTCCACTCCCTAATGAAACTTATGCAACCAATGATATCTTATTATGATTCGCACTTGAAACATCTTTAACTAATGGGATATTATGGCATGTAAGCTGTAGGGAACAAAAATTATAGCTGTTGTGTCCCGCATAAGCAGGGATTTAAAGTCGGGCTTAACATAGGTTAATCCTGAGAAACGCAAGGCCATAGATACAATACAATATGTCTATTTCTTCTATAGCCAAAACCATCCTTCCGGATGTTGTCGCAAACTATATCCGGCATATATTGACAAGGTTTAACCGTCCTAGGATCCAAAGCAACAGGTGGCTTCGTTTGAACTGCAAGCATATCTGTGGGGAGGTGTTGTCCATAGGAAGTTCTGACGACAGTGACGGGCAGGGAGATTATTACAGAAATTACTTTACATCGGCGTCATCTTACACGACCTCTGATGTTTACAAAGAATGTAAGTCAGACTTGATCCTGGATGTCAGATCAATGCCTGAGATCAAGGATGAATCATACGATTGTATCTTTTGCAGCGGAGTGCTCGAGCATGTTGACGATTATCAGTCTGCCTTCTTCGAGATAACAAGGATTTTAAAATCACATGGCATCCTCCTTATTGGGTTCCCTTTTCGTCAGGCCATACATATGAGTCCCGACGATTTCTGGAGATTTACAGAATACGGGATAAAATATCTCCTGAAGGATTCATATGATATAATTGAAATCACAGCAATTGATTCAAAGCGAAAAATGGAATTCCCCGCTACATATTGGGTTAAGGCGAGGAAGGCGAAAGGTTAGGGGCATGTAGAGCTCCCTCTGCCCACAGCATCAGATATTTGGCGATCCATCTATGATTTGCGGTAGCTTGTGACGTCGTTTTTCGCGCCGCAGGCTCTGGATTGCGCAACTACTTTCTAGTTGCGCTTTGGCTTTTGCTTTTTATTTTGCCCCGTGCCCGCCGGGAAAGAAAGCGGTGCTGGAACAGCAGGCAGCACCGCACTCCAAGGGACGGCCTCCGCCGTCGGTTCTATGCGCCGCAGGCCCTGGACTGCGCAACTATTTTTTAGTTGCGTTTTGATTTTGACTGCCGGTAGGGTAACACCCATAAGCCTGACGATCCATTTGCGCCTTGCGCAAGTATCTATCTCGTCTTACCGGCGACTTGTTCGATACTATCGATATTGTCGAAAATATCGAATACCCCCTAATGCAACCAATGGAACTCTCCCCCGCCTCCGCCGTCGGTTCCCGCATGAAATCCAGCGTGTCGTGCCAAATTTCTATATTTTCCGCTTCCATCACTTGAATTCACATCGGAGCGGATGTATATTTGTGGACTGAAGGTAATGATTAATATAACTATTGGTTCACACACAATGGGCAAAGATTTTAAATTGGAGATATACAAGTCTCCGCGCACGGTGTTTCGTCTTCGTGATATAGCTATTCTTTTGGGGGACAGCGATTTTGACAATTTGAAGGCGAAGATCAACTACTATGTGTTGCGGGGTGTGATCAGAAACATCCGTAAGGGGATATACGTTAAGGACAGCTATTCTGCTGAGGAGCTGGCTTGCCGTCTGTACGTTCCGTCCTATGTGTCGCTTGACACAGTGCTTTTGAGGCATGGGGTGATATTTCAGTATACAGGCGAGATAACTGCGATAAGCTATCTTTCGCGACGTTTGACAGTTGACGGCAATGGGATCACTTACCGGAAGATAAAAAACCGTGTTTTAGTCAACCCGGAGGGGTTAGAACGTGTCGGGAATGTAAACATCGCCAGCAAGGAAAGGGCTTTGTTGGATAGCTTATATCTGAATAAGGAATCTTATTTTGACAACTTAAACGGCATTGACCGTGTAAAGCTGGAGCAGATTTCCAGGATTTATAATTGCAAGGCCTTGACCGGCCTGCTGAAGAGGTTGTTTGACGATGCTTGATATTCAAAGACACAAGATCATAATGCTGCAGATTCTGAAGGATATCTATTCGGATACTGAACTGGCGGCCCTGCTTGGCTTCAAAGGCGGGACAGCGTTGATGTTCTTTCATGGATTGCCCCGTTTTTCAGTTGATTTGGATTTTAATCTAAGAGACAAGGTCGGAGAGGAATGTGTCTTCAAGAAAGTCCGGCAAATATTGATGAAATATGGGAAAATCGGAGACGAGGCCAAAAAGTTCTTCGGCCTGCTTTTTGTCTTGAGCTACGAATCCGGGGCGAGGAATCTCAAGCTTGAGATTTCAAACAGGTTCTATCCCGACAGCTATGAGTTGAGAGATTATCTTGGAATCAGCGTCAGCGTGATGAGGGTTGAAGACATGTTCGCCCATAAATTCGCGGCATTGCTCGACCGGAATATGCTGGCAACACGCGATGTCTTCGACTGCTGGTTCTTCATGAGCAAAAGATTGATGCCTAATATGGAGATCATCAAATTGCGTACGGGATGCTCTTTTAACGAATACCTGGATAAATGCTGTGAAAAAGCACGCTCGATAAGCGACAGGCAGATACTGTATGGAATAGGCGAATTGCTGGACAGCGACCTTAAGAAGTGGGTCAAGGCCAATCTCATAAAGGAATTCCTGTCATTGGCTGAATTCTATAAATCTGTCAGCGGCCGATAAGGTGCCAGCCATAAGGCTGGCGATCCATTTGCGTTTTGCGCAAGTATTTATCCCGTCTGGGGGGCGAAAAGTCCGACAGTTTCGATACTATCGAAAATATCGAATACCCCCGATGAAAACCGACCACCGATTGCCGACCCCGATTCCAGCAATTCCACCACGATCCCATCTCTTTCGCTTGAGAAACGTCCACGTCGGGTGTATGTTCCGCTAGTGCTTCAAGGCTGCCAATGTCTGGCGGCCGAGGGGCAATCTCCGGAGAAGACTTGAATATGAGGAAGATAAAGAAAGAGCTTGCCAGGCTGTATTTCAAGCTCACTGTCTATGCCAACGTATTCAGGCTGCATGAGATGAGGTTCCTGAAGAGGAATCTGCGTATGGAAGGCGGGGAGAGGGTTTTGGACGTGGCCTGCGGCATAGGGGTTTTCACAAACGGCATCGCATCGCGTTGCTCAAGGGCATTCGGCATGGATATCTCGCAAGGCAATATTGCATTGGCACATCACTTCAGGCTTGACAATACTGCTTTCTACATCGGCAACGCCGAGAAGCTTCCCCATCCAGATGAGTCGTTCGACGTGGTGGTGTCCATCTGTGCGCTGGAGCACTTCAGCGACACCTCCAGGGCATTGGCTGAGATGTTCAGGGTAATGAGACCCGGTGCGCGTCTGCTGCTTACCGTTGATTCGCTTTCCAATATCAACGATCCAGAGTTTATCCAGTTTCACAAGACCAAGTGCCTGGTCGAAAAATATTTCGACACAGACTCCCTCAGAGGCGAACTCGTTGCCTCGGGCTTCGAAGTCAAGGCTATATCTCCCATTCTAAAGACATCCCTCTCAGCCTGCATCTGCAAAAACGCCATCAGGCTCATCGAGCATCCCGTGAAATTCAACATCTACTCCATATTGACATACCCCATCACCCTGGCGGCGGAACTCCTCGCATCACAAAAGACACAGTCGGGCATCATCGTCGGGGCATGCGCCGTCAAACCCAAGGAACGATTCGACAAATGAAAAAGCTGCTTATAGTATCGCCGATCTATCCGTTCCCGGAGAAGTGCGGTTTGAGCCGTCGGATATCTGATATGTGCAGGAACATCACAGATGTGGTCGAGATTCACTTTTTCACTTTCTCCGACGCTCCTGGAAAGGTTCCTCTTCTGGACGGGGGAAAGATTTTTAAAAAGGTCACTTTTGCAGATCTTCAAGGCTCACCGATGATGCCGGGAAACAGTCTTTGTCATAGGATTCGCCGTGCTGTCTGCCCCCCTCATTTCGACAGCAGCTACTATGTTCCGGACAGGCTTCTGCATAGACTCAAGGAGATTCACAGGTCAGAGAAGTTTGACTCCTGTATGATTGTCACTCCCAATCTCGCCAGATGCCTCATGACATTCCCTGTCGAGGTCTTCAAGATTATTGACACCATTGATGTCTGGAGCCAGAGGGCGAGTGATTTCAAGAAAATCCGACAAGGCGCACTTCTTAGCCAGTTCAGGGACAGTTCGCGGGAGATAGACTGGCTTAAAAAGGCAGATTTGGTCATTGCCATATCTCTTTGGGATTTCGATTATTTCTGTTGCAATGGTCTTAGCCCAATCCACGTGCCTGTATCTTTCATGCCAAGCCCTCTCCCAGCCAAATCTCCATCCGTCAGCGATATCCTTTACCCTGCAGGCAGAGGCCCGACCAACACTGACGCGATTAGGTTCATGATGGACGACATCATGCCAATTGTCAGGCATGCCGTCCCAGAGGCAAGGTTGCTAGTGCCCAATCCAGATCAGGAGCTCAAAGATGCCTATGCAGGCCGCGACGACTTTGTCAGCCTACCGTTTCTCGAAAACATCAGGGATGCCTATTCTATGGCCGATCTTGTCGCCGTTCCACTCAGGGTCGGCAGCGGACTCAAAATCAAGGTGCTCGAAAGCTTCGCATTCGGAAAGCCTACAATAGTATCTCCAGCCGCAGCACAGGGAATCCCTATGGATTCCTACGCTCAAAATAAAATCTCTGCCAATCCAGAGGAATTTGCCTCCGAAGTCGTAGATACCCTTTCCTGCGTAGAATACAGGAGGCAACTCATAGAGTCCGGCCTGGATATCATAAAGACACTGTACAACCCTGAAAAAGTATATGGCGAACTGAAGAACCGACTTAGTTAGTCATGATTTTCGGGTTTGATTATCTTAGTTGCCGGGCTATTATCTGATATTCGTAGAGGAGAGCATTATTATGAAGAAGGCATTGATTTCCGGGATAACTGGTCAGGACGGGAGTTATCTGGCTGAGTTGTTGCTTGAGAAGGGCTATGAGGTTCACGGTATAATCCGTCGTGTCGCCTTGGAGGATCCTGGCAACCGGCTGAGCCGTATCGAGCACATCAAGGACAGGATAAATCTTATACCCGGGTCACTGGAGAGCTATCCGAGTTTGTACAAGATATTCAGCCAGGTCAAGCCTGACGAGATCTACCATCTTGCTGCGCAGAGTTATGTGAGCTACAGTTTCGAGGATGAGTTCTCGACGTTGAACACGAACATCAACGGGACGCACTTCATGTTGTCGGCGTACAAGGATATCTCGCCGGGCGCGAAATTTTACTTTGCCGCGTCGAGCGAGATGTTCGGCAAGGTGCACGAGGTCCCTCAGAATGAGGACACCCCCTTCCACCCGAGGTCATCATACGGTATATCGAAGGTCGCCGGGTTCGACCTGACTAGGAACTACCGGGAGGCCTACGGATTGTTCGCACTTAGCGGGATACTCTACAACCACGAGTCCGAAAGGCGCGGATTCGAGTTCGTCACACGCAAGATCTCATCCCATGTCGCGATGATCAAACTCGGCATCAAGGACAAGCTCGAGCTGGGCAATCTGGACGCGAAGCGTGACTGGGGGCACTCGAGGGACTATGTTCGGGCGATGTGGCTCATGCTTCAGCAGGATAAGCCTGACGACTATGTCGTATGCTCCGGCGAGGCCCATACCGTACGCGAATTCTGCGAAAAGGCCTTCGCCGTCGCCGGCCTCGACTACAGAAAATATGTCGTCACCAATCCCGACTTCTTCCGACCCTCCGAGGTGGATATCCTGCTCGGGGACTCAACAAAAGCAAGAAATACACTCAAATGGAAGCCCGAGATATCACTGGACCAACTCGTCACCATGATGGTCGAGAGCGATATCGAGCTGTATAGGAAAAGGCATTGAACCTAAATGAAGCAGCCTGGAGATGACCTTAAGAGCTATGCGGAGCACTTCGGAAGCAGAGGGCTTCGAGAGCTATCTCCAAAGCTCATCGAAGGGTTCGACGCATGGTATTCCGCTATCCTGCCCGAGGACAAGAAAGCCGCAATCTTCGATTTCGGCTGCGGCAGGGGGGAGTTCCTCGCCTACCTTAAACTCAGAGGGTACTCAAACGCCCATGGCGGCGACATCAACCCTGATCTGGCAAGGGCAGCTTCGGAGGCCACAGGGCTCGATCTGGTCGGGATTCCCGATGTCGAAGGCTTTGTCGCAGAACACACCGGGGAATACGACTTGCTGCACCTGAAGGACGTGGTCGAGCATGTGCCCAAACATGAACTCGTGGGCATGCTCGAGACTCTGAGGGGTGTTCTGAAGCCCGGCGGCATGCTGGTGGTATCTGCCCCGCAGATGTGCGGGTTCTCATCCCTCTACACGAGGTACGACGACTTCACCCATACCACGCTCTTCACCTCGGGCAGTCTTGAGTTTGTCATCAAGTCTGCCGGTTATCAAGCTCCAAGTCTTGTCCGGCCGCGCCATAAGTTTCCATTTTCTCCGTCAACCTTGCTTTTCAGACTCTTACGGAGGCTGTGGTTTGTGGTTGTCAGAATCATTTATTTTCTTGAGAGGCCTGGCGAGAGGATGCCGGAGATCCTTGGCGACAGAATAATGATGACCGCCGTAAAGCCTAGGGAATAGCCCATGAAAATACTTTTTGATGTCTCGACTTTGTTTGCCTGTTCTGGAGGTGGGATAAACAACTATCTTGCCGGTTTGTTGCCGCGGCTTTCCGAGGAGGCCGAGCGTAACGGGGACGAGCTGTCTTTCATCAACTTTTACTTCAGGGGGAAGGGAAAGTGCCCCGACTTCCTCCCACCCGGGCGGGTGAGGCATTTCCGCTTCCCGGTAAAGCTGCTCAACCACCTCTGGCACTGTTGGGGCATCCCGGACCTGTCAAGACTCGGCATCAAGGCTGATGTCTTCCACTCCCCCCACTTCTCCCTGCCCGTCATCTCCGGTGCAAAAAAAATCCTGACAGTCAACGACATAACATATCTGCTGCATCCTGAGTATTTCACCCTTGCAGGCAGGGCTTTAAACGAATACGGATACAAATACCTCCTACCCCGCAACATCGCCCGCGCAGACCGCATCATAGCAATCTCACAGAACACCAAGGACGATATCGTCGAGCACTTCAGAATCCCCGAGGACAAAGTGTCGGTCGTCCACATCGGCTGCGGTATCACCGAAGCCCAAGACGTTGACAAATCAGACTGCATCCTTTCACATTTCGGACTGACGAAATCGAAGTTCATTTATTTCCCCGTCGGCACATTCGAGCCGAGAAAAAACATTCCCGCAACCATCAAGGCATTCCTCTACGCGAAACACCAGACGGGGGATATCAAGCTCGCCATCTCCGGCGTGGGAGATAAATCCTTCCTCAAGGACATCCCGGACTCGGAGGACATTGTCTTCCTCCGCTGGGACAACGAGGACAAGAAACAAGCCCTCTACCAAGGCTCGCTCTTCGTCGTCTACCCCTCGCTCTACGAGGGCTTCGGGATACCCGTCCTCGAGGCAATGGCCGCCGGAAAGGCCGTGCTGACATCAAACTCAAGCTCGATCCCGGAGGTCGCCGGAGATGCCGCAATGCTCATCAAACCCGAGGACACCGAGGAGATCAGACAAGCCTTCCAAAAACTCCTTGACGACGATGCCCTGCGCGTCAAACTCGAAAACAGAGCCAGGCAGCGCGCAGAACTATTCTCCGAGGCAAAAATGGCCCAGGATACCTATGGGGTTTATAAGAGTGTATCCTGAGCAAGAACGCTTTTAGCCTGGATGGTTTTTCCGCGCCGCAGGCTCTGGAGTGCGCAACTACTTTTTAGTTGCGCTTTGACTTTAGATGAAAGCGGTGCTGGAACAGCAGGCAGCACCGCACTCCAAGGGACGGCTTGATGTTTTTTGAGCATATATAAATCTCATTCACGCTCAACAAGGGCGCGGGAGTTTGCCCGAAACACCCCCATGCTTGCCGTCGAGGACAGGGTAAGCGATATGAGGTTTTTATTAGATATATTCTTTGACCAAATTGGCAATTGACTGTGCGGATAACCTTCTTAGCCTCCATAGCCTTAGGCATTCCGCGAGCATCCCGGCTGTAACGTCATCTCTAATCATTGAATATTGTGAAACAGCATCAAGATTTTCTTTAACCTTCATTTCGATGTAGGAAATGATAATTGACTCACTCGGCAGGACTTTTCTCTTCCATAATTCCCAATGAAGAATGTCTTCAAAGGGGGATCCGCGGTGGGTTACCTCCCAGTCTATTATCAATATCGTTTTGCCATCGGTCAGTATATTCCCCGGATGAAGATCTCCATGAACTATTTTCATTGCGTCATCATCTGCTCTTGACTTATACCAATTCTCATACCATTCTGCACAGTTTTTACCACAGGATGGGATTTCAGACAATGCTGTAAAAATAAATCTGTCGTGCTCGTCGTTATTAAGCATTTCAGGCAGTTTAATCCTAGATAAGGCTTGAAGAAACTGCTCAACCTCATCTTGTGGTATTTTTTTCGGATGACAAATCCAAGTGTATTTACGTGCAGACCAGTTTGCGAAGCTGGTCGTGGCAACGGGTTTCATAAGCCAATTATTCACAGTGGAGGTCATGAGATAGGCAAGTATCTGTGTTTCCTTTTCAACACTATTGTTCTTCTCCGCAAAGCGAATCGTCGAGTAAGGCTTGGCTTTATTTTGTTTAAAAAGCAGTGCTGATAGAGCCCAATGACCTCGCCTTAAGTATATGCCAGCTTTCCTTTCGGAGGTCAGGCTTGCATCTTCATTGCAAAGCCATCTTGGAGATGATTGTGACTCAGAACCTTTTTTTCTGAAAATTCCAACAAAACATGGTACCAGTTTTTTTATAATCGGAAGCTTTGTCAAACCCAATATGGCTGCAACTTTGGCGCAGAACAAAGCGATTCGCCTACGAAATGAACCCTCAGCAAGTGTGTATTGTCTGATAAAATAAGTCATTGCCCCCGGCAGATCCAGCTGGATCAAGTGAGAAGGGAAGCGATAATCGGGAAAGGCTGCAAACATGGTGCCTTGATTGTAGCCATGACGCTTGAACATAGAAATGAGTTCACCATATGAATGAGTCCATTCCTTATAGGGAGTTCCACGTTTGATTTTGCTATAGACATTGGCCAACTTCCTCGGAAGCAGAGAGGAGAAACGCAAACCGCTATGCTCATCAATCGCGCCGAGAAGATAGTTGATCCCAAATCTGTTTTCGATCCCCAGATATATTTGCCCGCCCGGTTTCAGCACTTTGGTCAAAGCTGACAAAAAATCTTCAATCGTTTGTTCCGGTCTTTGATCGGGGCGATAGCATGGAATGTATTCCAGTACACCGTTTATGATGATCAAATCGAATGTGTCTTCAATGAATGGCATATTGTAGAAGTCGGTTAATATTGGAAAAATGTTGCCGATGCGACCATCTCTCGCACGGATGCTTACACCTCTGATGTAGGGATCGTTAGCATCCAGAGCAACCACTTCCTTTGCCATATTTGCTGCCGCGAGGGATAGACTCCCAAAGCCACATCCGTAGTCCAAGACCACAGAATTATCATCGAGATTTGCTAGGAATAGACCGTTATGTCGGTTACGAGATGATACCCAATCATTTATTTCGGGAACAATGTCTGCAGCGGCTTCCCATCCATGTATATCAGCGTACTCAAGCATCTCCTCATATCTGGATTCTGGATTGAATCCCGGAGATCCATCAAGTTTTGTAGTTGCATAAGGGACCCCGTCAAACAAGCAGCTACCGCATGAGGGGCATGGAGCCATGATTATTGGACTTGTCTCATATTTTATTTTACATGAAGGGCATTTGATTTGCATGAAAGATTTTGCTCCTGTTAGACACGTGATGAAATGTTCTCAAATGCCCTGTTCATAATGCGCCGTGGCGAAGAGCCAGACACAGCCAACTTCAGGTGTTTACCGGCCATTTCGCCGCACCGTCTGCCGTGCCTGCATTCCCGACACGGTTCACGCTGAGTTTAAAACCGGCTCTAATTACTCTAATTTCAACACTTTACTACGTGTATGCGGGGAATTCAATATGTGTTTTGAAAGATCAGCATATGTGAAGGAAAGGGGTTGAATACTCTGGCTCTATTGCTGGGTTCCGGCAGTTTCGATAGTATCGAAAGTATCGATATTGTCGAAAATATCGAATGCCCCGAATGAAACCAATGAGACTTTCATCGCCGGTCGCATGTCGCTGGGCTTGATCCGGTCAACTCACGGAGTCACGAAGCCACTAGGTCACGAAGTCAAGATTGGGAGATTTGTTGATTTTGGGATTTGAAGACCTGAGGCAACACCGCAACACAGCATTGCAGCATTGCAGCATTGCAGCACCCCCGACCACCCGTCTTCGCCTGAAGGGCTTCCGTCTGCGCTCTTCCGGCTTCGCTTTTCGAGCTATGCCGGACAAGATGCCGGGCAGGCCGATTACCGATTACCGACACCCACTTCCGCCGTCGGTTTATGCGCCGCAGGCTCTGGACTGCGCAACTACTTTTTAGTTGCGCTTTTGCTTTCTCAAGTCTTTGTCATCAAATAAAAGCGGTGCTGGAACAGCAGGCAGCACCGCACTCCAAGGGACGGTCTCCGCCGTCGTTTTCCAGCGCCGCAGGCTACATTACTAAGCCTGTAGGCTGTCATACATCTTGAGTGTTTCCCGGGCGCATTTTTCCCATGTATATTGAGCTGAGGTCGTTAGGCCGTCCTGTTTGAGTTTGTCGTAGAGCACTTTGTTTTGGAGGATTTCTGTGATTTTGGTGGCGATATTCTCCGTGGACTCGGGGTTGCAGTAGCTTGCAATTCCGCCGGTGGACTCGCGTAGGGAGGGGATATCTGAGACCAATGCGGGTGTTCCGCATTTCATTGCCTCGAGTGGTGGGGATGCCCAGCCTTCGTAGAATGTGGGGAATACCAGCAGGTGTGTCAAGTTATAGATGTATGCCAGGTCGCTTGAGCCAGGCTGGATATAGTCAACGAATGCTAGGTTGTCGGCGACACCGAGTTTTCGTGCCATCTCCTCGTATTCGGGTGTGTATTTTGTATGTGCGCCGACGAGCGCGAGGTTATATTTCTTTTTCAGTGCCGGCTCGAGGAGGCTGTATGCCCGGATGATGCCGTGTATGTTCTTGTGAGGCTCGAGAGCGCCGACGAAGAGCAGGAAATCCTTCTCGCCCAGCCCGTACTGACGCCTTGTTTGAAATTCATGCTCGGCGATATCCTTGTACTCACGGAACTCCTCCCCGACACCCAGCGGGATCGCGGTGATCCTCTCCAAAGGGACACCCCAAAGCTCGTTGAGTTCTCTCTTGTTTGCCTCCGAGACGGTGATGAAATGATCGGTTTTTCGAACTGTACGCTCCAAAATGCGTTGCGCATGTGAGACTCTGGCATTCTCCATCTTTTCAGGGGCAAATTGACACAGGAACCCGTGCATGGTCGTGATGATTTTGCCGGATTTCACCGGGATGTATGTCGAGCCGCCGGGGAAGTGGAAGAGGTCGCAACTGCGTTTGAGCAGGAAATCCGCGCCGGGGAACGAGGTGAGCCTCCATGAGAGTTTCAGCAGCCTTCCCGGGATTCCGGTGCATATCGAGCTGAAGCGAGGATTGTCAACAGGGGGCATCGAGGCACCCGGCTTTCTGCCGAGATACAGCAGCGAGAAGGTGTGTTCGGAATCTAGCTTAGCAAGCTCGGCAAGCAGATTCCATGCATAGCGCCTTATCGCACGGACTTCGTTTATCGCAGGTGTGCCGTCTATCCCGATATGCATCGCTCTTTTTTGACCTTTCATTTTCCCGTCATGCATCGAGGAATGTAGCCCCAGGGAGGGCGGTTTGCAAGCGTGAATCGGGAGACGGGGAGATGTGTTGCAGTAATGCGGCAGTGCAGTGGGTCGAGGAAAGTTCCTGAGTTAATCGGATGATGACCAGCGACCGGTGATAAAAATTCATCAGCGAAAATCTTTGCATTGACCGCGATCTGCACTTCCTATGTGGCAAACGGGATGGGACTCATGGATTTCAACGAGGATCTGCTTGTCAACACGAACGGGAAGTCAAGCAAAATGCTGATGGGCATCGGCACATTCCTACCCCCGCTTTTGATAACCATTTTTTTCCCGAACGTATTCCTTGATGCCATAGGTGTCGTCGGGGGAGTTGGCATAGCAATCCTTTTCGGGATATTGCCGGTGGTAGTATTTTTCATCAAATCTAAGACAACCAGGGGGAAGCTGCTTGCCTTTATTGTCTTCATGCTCTTTCTGGCCGCCCTCCGCCTCGACCTTCTGGACGACTTCGGCATAATTGACTCTGCAAAGGAAATCGACCGTATCAGGCGGATGTTTTGACCGTTTTTTCATTCGTTAACGGCTTGAACTTATCAAATCCAAGTATATGAGTCAGTTTCAAAACTCCGCGTGAACCGCGTTGGGAGCGCAGGCACGGCAGACGGTGCGGCGAAATGGCTGGTGCATACCATCAACTGTCTGTGCTGGCCAAATGTACATGAAAGGTTATTGGACGGTGACGAGAATGAAAAACGGCATTTCAACGAGTAAAATATTCCCCTTGCTTCTGGTATTTGCCATCCCTTTTACATGCCTGGGATCTGGCGAAGCGGGTATCGGGAGCATGTCAATGACCCACAGGATGATGATGCTTGCCATGCAGCTCGGGGTAATTCTTTTCGCGGCGAGAGTCGGCAATGTCGTGGCTATGAGGATTGGCCTTCCGGGAGTTCTCGGCGAACTCGGTGCAGGAGTCGTCATCGGCCCGTTCATGCTTGGGCAAATCCCGCTCCCCGGCTTCGAAAGCGGGGTTTTCCCGATATTCTCATCGAGCTTCCCGGTCTCCCCGGAACTGTACGGGCTTTGCGCAGTCGCCTCGGTGATACTTCTTTTCATGGTCGGGCTGGAAACAGACCTGCCTCTTTTTCTCAGGTATTCAGTGGCCGGATCTGTGGTTGGGGTTTCAGGGGTGGCTTTCTCATTCCTCGCCGGATGCGTCTCGGGATGGGCATTGCTCCCGCCAATTTTCGGCACGAAAGTGGAAATGCTGTCTCCGGCATGCATTTTCCTGGGCATTATGTCCACCGCCACATCGGTCGGGATATCTTCAAGAATACTTTCGGAGAAAAGGAAACTCGATACCCCTGAGGGAGTGACCATACTCGCTGGATCTGTTATCGACGATGTGCTCGGCATTATAATGCTCGCCCTGGGGATAGGGATCGTCGAGACTTCGGGCTCCTCTGGATCAATAGATTGGAACGACATCATATCAATTGGGCTTAAAGCGGTGGCGATATGGCTGGCAGCAACGGTCTTGGGCATCGTGGCGGCGAATAAGATCAGCTTGCTGCTGAAACTCTTCAAGCACAGATCACATATTGCCCTCATGTCCCTCGGTCTCGCGCTGATCATGGCCGCACTTTTCGAGGAGGCTCGACTGGCCATGATCATCGGCGCATACGTCACAGGGCTCTCCCTCTCCAAAACCGACATCAGAAACGTAATTCGTGAAAACCTGCACCATAGCTACGAGTTTCTCGTCCCGGTATTCTTCGCCGTAATGGGAATGCTTGTTGACGTCAGGCTTCTACTGTCCCCTAAAGTGCTCCTCTTCGGCCTGATATATTCCGCAGCCTGCGTATTGTCAAAGGTTTTCGGATGCGGTCTTCCCTCCATGGCCTGCAATTTCAATTTCAGGGGGGCGATGAGGATAGGGGCCGGGATGCTCCCGCGCGGTGAGGTAGCGCTGATCATCGCCGGTGTTGGGCTGGCTTCGGGAATACTAAGCATGGAGATATTTGCGATCGGGATACTTATGACAATTGCCACTACAGTCTCGGCGGCACCTTTGATAGTTGCGCTTTTCAATAATCCGGCGCCAGGCGTAAGAAAGCAGCCCGCGACATTGCCGCCGACTGAAAAAAACTTCATCTTCCCCTCTGTAGAGATCGCTTCGATACTAAACGAGAAACTCTGTATGGCCTTCGAGCACGAGGGGTTCTTTGTTCACTCGCTGTCACGTGAAAACAAAGTCTTCCAACTCTTGAAGGATGACATGGCTATCGGCCTGCGCCAGACCGAATGCACGATATCTTTCGAATGCGGGGAAAAAGAGACACACTTCATAGGAACAGCTATGATAGAGGTCGTCGCGGAGTTCGAAAGAATAGTAAAAGAACTCAAACGCCCCATTGATATCAGGAAAATCACCGAAAACATCCCTAAATCCAGCAAGAAACCAGCCAAATCCACACTGTCGGGATTTCTGATCAGAGAGGCCATGATACCTAGACTCGAGGCCACAAATAAAACCGATGCCATAAAGGAATTGTTGAGGTCTCTCGATCGGCAAGATGCCATAGACGACTACACTTCTGCGGAGAATGCGGTGTTCGACCGTGAGGCCAGCATGTCCACTGGAATGGAGTTCGGCGTGGCAATTCCCCACGGCCGCACAGACGCTGTCTCAAAACTAGTCGCCACGATAGGTCTCAAGCCAGAGGGGATCGAGTTCGAATCCATGGACGGAAGGCCCGCAACAATTATCGTGCTGGCTCTGTCCCCAACTTCGACAGCGGCACCCCATATGCAGTTCATGGCTATGATGAGCAATGCCTTGGACGATACCGGCAGGCAGGCAATACTAAAATGCTCGTCCAAATCCGACATGATGGAAGTATTGTCGAGATGATAGAGCCAATTTCAAAACTACCCGTGGCCGCATGGCATTTTGAAATGGGCTCAGATGAATGGGTTGGTTTTTTTCTCGTGGGCAATGGAGGTCGCGGGGCCGTGTCCGGGGAAGACATCGACATCATCCGGCAGGGAGAGGAGTTTCCCGCGGATCGAGGATATGAGTTCCTTTGAGCTGCCCCCCGGGAGGTCTGTCCTGCCCACAGACTCGAAGAAAAGCGTGTCGCCTGAAAAAAGAATCTTGGAATGCTCCAGGTAGTAGCACACGCAACCTCTGGTATGCCCCGGTGTGTGTATTAGCCTGATGTCCCTGCTCTCGAAATCATTTCTCGGCTGGACGGGGTTTTTCAGGGCAGGCATGAGCGGAGGCAGCTCGTTTGCAGGGCTGTTGTACAGGTTTGTGTCGTCCTGATGCATGAAGACACTGGTCACAGGGAGCAAAGAGTGCAGCTCGGCAACCCCGCCGATGTGGTCGATGTGCCCGTGAGTGAGTAGAATCCTGTAGTCGTCACAGGCGATTTTTTTCGCGGCATCGGCGATCTTGCCGGGCGACGCGCCGGGGTCAATGATATATACGCACTTGTCGGCGGCGGAAGGGACAATGTAGCAGTTGACCTCGAGGAACCCCACGACCACCGTGTCGAATTTGTGTGTCATTTGCCCACCTTCTTGAGATCAGCCAGCCTGCGTTCGCACTCGACTTGGAGTATCGGCTCGAGTATCAGCTCGAAATCGCCATCGAGCAGACGGGGGAGGTTATGCACCGAGACATTGTAGCGGTGGTCGGTGACCCTGTTCTGGGGGAAATTGTAGGTCCTGATCCTCTCGCTGCGCTCACCGCTGCCCACCTGTGCCCTCTTGGTCGCGGCATGCCTGGCCGCATCCTCCTGCTCCTGCCTCTCTAAAAGCCGAGCCCTAAGAATCCGCATGGCTATCTCCTTGTTCCTGTGCTGTGACTTCTCCTGCTGGCTGGCGACCATGGTTCCTGTGGGGATATGCGTAACCCTGACGGCAGAGTCGGTGGTGTTTACCGACTGCCCCCCCGGCCCTGAAGACCGGAATACATCTATACGCAAATCCTCGGGATTGATCTTCACCTCCACCTCGTCGGCCTCGGGCAGGACAGACACTGTCACCGTGGACGTGTGTATCCTCCCCCCAGACTCGGTAGCAGGGACACGCTGCACACGGTGCACCCCGCTCTCATGCTTCATCATGGTGAACACATCATCGCCGAGAAGCGAGAACATGACCTCGCGAAGCCCGCCAAGCTCGCTCTCGTTCAAAGAGAGCACCTCCCTTTTCCATGACCGTCTTTCAGCAAAGTACATGTAGGCCCTGAAGAGTTCCGACGCGAAAAGAGCGGCCTCCTCGCCGCCGGCGGCAGGCTTGATCTCCACAATGACATTCCCCGAGTCCTTCGCGTCAGGGGGCAGGATTGAGGAGATAACCGTCTTCTCAAGCAAGGCGGCCTCCGCCTCCAGCTTCCCGATATCTGCCGATATCAGCTCCCTCAAGCCCTCCTCGGACTCTCCGGCAAGCAGAACGTGGTTGTCATCAAGGTCCTTCAGAGCCTTGATCCATTTACGATAGTTCTCGAAAAGTGTATCGAGCTTCTGTCTTTCACGGAGAAGCTCTGCGGACTCCCGGTGACGGGAGTAGATTTCCGGGTCGGAAAGCCTGGCTCCGATCTCGGCAAGCCTAGCCTCAAGGGACGCAAGAGAGCCTTCCATGTCCTGCGGAGTCATAACAATATCTCCTGCAAGCAGAGAGGAAGACCTTCAGCGCTTGGTTTTTTTCTCGTAGCGCTGACGGAAACGCTCGACCCTGCCGGCGGTGTCCACAAGCTTCTGCTTGCCGGTGAAAAAAGGATGGCAGCTGGAGCAAATGCCCACTCTGGCCTCCTTCCTGGTGGATTTTGTCTCCCAAACCGTGCCGCAGGCGCATATCACCTTTGCGTCTCCGTATTCCGGGTGTATATTCTTCTTCATGTTTAAGCCTTCTCCATAAGAGGTTTCAATTATGACAAACGAACCGTTAAATGGGTTCAGGGCTGCGGAATATACAATGGACAACATCAATTGCAAGCACGAGAGGAATATTTTTTCATGAAAGAGCCTGTTCGCCCTCTGTGGGCACCCTGGAGAGTAGAGTTTATCCGTTCACCCAAGCCCGGCGAATGCTTTCTCTGCATCCCCCCCGAAGCGGAGGAGGACTATGACAAGGAACACCTTATTGTCCGGCGAGGTAGGCATTGCTTTGTCATACTGAATAAATACCCATACAATTCAGGCCACCTTTTGATCGCCCCGTTCAAACATGTCGGCGACATCTCGTTGCTTGACAAGGAAGAGCTTGCCGAGCTGATGGGGCTCTGCGTCGAGTCGAAAGAGGCACTTGCCAAGGCGATGGCCCCGGAGGGCTTCAACGTCGGGCTGAATCTCGGCAAGGCCGCCGGTGCCGGAGTGGAGCAACATTTGCACATGCACGTCGTCCCTCGCTGGACAGGCGACACGAATTTCATGCCGGTCATCTCCAACACGCGCGTCGTCCCGGAGGCATTGGAAGACACCGCCGCCATGCTCAGAAAAAACTGGCACTGATTTTCCAAACTTTTTTTGCAATCTTTCAATCATGCGGGTATTGTGTGGGAGAACGGCAATGCCCCGGCAGACATGAAAGGCACAATTGGGATCTTGTTATTAGGAGTGTTTCAATGCTGACCATACTCTTCTCGATACTTGGGATCGTGATGCTCATAGTACTGTTGGTGTCATCCCTCCTCACCGGGGAGATAAGCCAGACAAACATGCACCTGTCAGCCTACGGGTTCATACTTGCAGGCATAGGCTACATCATCGAGCTGCTCAAGAAGAAGGACGAGACCTCCGCCGACCAGCTCAAGTATGTCCTGATGAAACACAACAAGGAGCTCCAGGACGACATCAGGAGTGTGAGGATGACCATACTCAAGCAGGACGAGAGGAAAAAAAGAGGGCCTGACTCCTCAGACGCCGACGACGGTTCCTGATCTTAGTTGACTAAGCGACTTTAAAATCAAAAACAGAAAGGGTTTCAATGCAGGGCGACGAAAAAATCGAAGTATCCCTCCCGGGAGGGAATCATTACCGCATCATATTGGGCTCAGGTGTTCTGGATGAAATCCCTTCGCTGACGGCATCGATGCTCGACAGAAAGAACGTCCTGATCATAACGGACGACAATGTCAACGCACTATACGGGGAGAAGGCGCTCAAGTCCCTTCAACCCCTGGCGGCAAATACATCGCTCATCTCTATCAAGCCCGGGGAGGCCTCGAAAACATTGGCCACAGTCGAGATGCTCTACCACGAGGCATTGAAATCCAATCTGGATCGTTCTTCCGCCATCATCGCTCTCGGCGGCGGGGTGGTGGGAGACATAGCCGGCTTCGTCGCCGCCACCTTCATGAGAGGAATAGACCTCATACAGATCCCGACCACCCTGCTGGCCATGGTTGACTCGAGCGTGGGGGGCAAGACCGGGGTTGACCTCCCGGAGGGCAAGAACCTCGTCGGTGCCTTCTGGCAGCCGAGAAAGGTGCTGATAGACCCGGATGCACTCAAGACCCTTCCAGATCGGGAGATAAGATGCGGACTGGCGGAGACCATCAAGTATGGAATGGTTCTCGACGAGGTTTTTTTTGCTTTCCTCGAGGACAAGATTTCCGAATTGAACAGCCTCGACATCCTGACATATACCGAGGTGATAAAAAGATGCTGCCAGATAAAAGCCGACGTGGTATGCAGGGACGAGAAGGAGAAGTCCGGCCTGCGCTCGGCATTGAACTATGGCCACACTTTCGCCCACGCTATCGAGAAGGCGACAGGCTATGACAAGCTCAACCACGGCGAGGCGGTGGCCGTCGGCATGTGCATGGCCGCGAATCTCGCGGTTGACGACGGGAGGCTGGACGACGCAGCAGAGCTGAGACAGGAGAATTTGCTCCGACAGCTGCATCTGCCATGCAGCGTGGAGTTTTTGACTCCCGAGCATATCTACGATGCCATGGGCAAGGACAAGAAAATAATCGAGGGGAAGCTGCGTTTTGTCCTTCCCGAGACGATAGGGGAGTTCTCGCTGTCCGAGGTGTCTGACAAAGACATGATCCTCGATGCAATAAGGAACTGCTGTGACTGACAGGGATGCGCTGATAGTCCTCAACATGCTTTCCGGCATCGGCCCTGTGAGGATCAGGGAGCTTGCCGCGCTCGCCGGATCGCCCGCCGCCGTGCTCTCGTTGCCCCGAAAAGACCTCGCTAAACATCCTCTGGTAGGCGACAACCTCGCCAAGGACATCGCGAGCTGGGAGGAGAAGACCGACTTCAACAAGGAGGTCGGGCTATCGGAAAAGGCTGGTGTGAGTATAGTCACCTGGGGCGACCCGGACTATCCAGAGGCTCTCAGTGAGATATACGACCCTCCCCCCTGCATCTACGTCAGGGGTAAACTAGACAAAAATACGTCCAGGAACATCGCTGTCGTCGGGTCGCGAAGAACCTCCAACTACGGGGCGAGGGTCGCGAGACACATCTCCGAGTCTGCGAGTTTCGCAGGCTGGACAGTGGTCAGCGGGCTGGCCTATGGGATTGACGCGATCGCCCACAAGTCAGTGGTCGAGGCCGGCGGGAAGACCGTGGCGGTGCTCGGCGGCGGTCTCGCAAGAATACACCCGCAGGACCATGTGCCCCTGGCCAGAAGCATAATCGAGAAAAATGGTGCCGTGATAAGTGAGTTTCCCATGGAGTTCTCCCCGAACAAGTGGTCATTCCCGATGAGGAACAGGATTATCTCGGGATTGTCACAGGGGACTCTTGTGGTCGAGGCCGGGACGCGCAGCGGCTCGCTGATCACCGCTAAGTTCGCGCTGGACCAGGGCAGGCAGGTGTTCGCTGTTCCGGGCGAGGTTGACAATCCGCAAGCCCGAGGGACAAACCAGCTTATCAAGACCGGGGCAAGGCTGACCGAGTCTTTCGACGACATCCTGGAGGAGTTCGAGTTCTTGCCTGGCATCAAAACCGCGGAGACCCGGAAGCCATCCCCAGCCGACTATCACCCCGAGCTGGGGAATGAGGAAAAATCCGTCCTCGATGCCCTCGGGCATGAAGAAAAAACCATCGACCAGCTATCAGCGGAAACACGGATTTCGCCGGGAAATCTCCTCGCTGTCCTCATGAAACTCGAGATCGCCAGAATCGTGACGCAGCTGCCAGGCAAACGATTCAGAAAAGGAACCCCCTAGAACTTCAGAAATCGAGCACTTCAGCACTTCCCCTAACCTCTCCACTGAGCCAGTTTCAAAACTCCGCGTGAACCGCGTTGGGAGCGCAGGCGCGGCAGACGGCTACGGAAGATCGAGGACTTGGGCAAGGTCTTTGTCGCCTCTGCCGCTAAGATTGACGATCATCATGGCATCTTGCGGGATGTCTGCGACGGTCTTGAGTATCCAAGCCACTGCATGGCTGCTTTCGAGTGCCGGCAAGATGCCCTCGAGTCTGTTGAGGATACTGAAGGCATCCAGTGCCTCGCCGTCTGAGACCTTGTGGTACTCGCATCGTCCGAGGTCTCTGAGGAGCGAGTGTTCAGGCCCGACGGCGGCATAGTCCAGCCCGGCGGACACGGAATGAGTGAGAGATATCTGGCCGTCGTCGTCCTGCAGCACATAGGATTTGGTGCCTTGCAGGAGACCCGGGCGGCCACCGTAAAACCTAGCGGCATGCTCTCCCAATGCATCCCCTCGCCCACCGGCCTCGACCCCGATCATCCTTACCCCGGGATCCGCCAGAAAGGGGTGGAACAAACCAATGGAGTTGCTGCCGCCGCCAACACAGGCCACA
>JAFGFR010000294.1 GCA_016930955.1 Victivallales bacterium
AGTAATCCCTCACAAGTTCGAAAAGCTCCTGCTTCGCCTGCCCGTAGCCATAGCCCCCGGCAAGGTATCTCCCCGCCATTGTCCCCACATCAGCAGGATCAGCAAAAAGCTTGTAGAGCGCGAACACCGGGCAGGTCTCCGGAGTCTTGGGCTCCTCAAGGCTCTTCGAGTCGGTGACAATGCCCATGATCTTCTTGCGCAGCCCCTTGTCGTCAAGGAAAATCTCTATCGTGTTGCCGTAGCTTTTCGACATCTTTCTGCCGTCAACACCGGGGACTACAGCCACATCCTCCCGAATCGAGGGCTCAGGAAGTGCGAACACCTCCCCGTACTTGTTGTTGAAACGCTGAGCTATGTCACGGGCCACCTCGACATGCTGCTTCTGATCCTTGCCCACCGGTACGGTAGTGGCCTTGTAAAGGAGTATGTCCGCAGCCATCAGCACCGGATAGGCAAAAAGACCGTGGTTAGGAGACAACCCGTTCGAAATCTTGTCCTTGTAGCTGTGACACCTCTCAAGCAGACCCATCGGCGTGAGGCAATGCAGTATCCAGGTCAGCTCCGCCACCTCAGGCACCTGCGAATGGCGGAAAAACACGGTCTTCCCCGGGTCGAGCCCGCAGGCGAGGAAATCGACGGCAACATTTCTTATCCGTTGCCGCAAAAGCTCGGGCTCCGGGAGCACAGTCAATGAATGCAGATCCGCAATGAACAGCAAAGTCTCTCCCTGCGACTGAAAACCTATCGCAGGCCTCATCATCGCAAAGTAGTTCCCAAGATGCAAATCCCCCGATGGCTGTATCCCGGACAATATCCTCATTCAAATGGCCTCACACTGTCATATGACGAAACTTGATTCAAACCATCCCCGCATGATTATACCCGTACATCAACATAAATCAACCCAAAGGCAGAAAAAAATCCAGCGGGTAAACGCGAAACTGGCTCTTGAGAGCCAATTTCAAAACTACCCGTGGCCGCGCGGCATGCCATTCCGTCCCCGACCGCCCCGCGCCACCCGCATGACCGCATGTCCACAAAGTGGGCTGAGGTCGTCCCGGCCTCAGCGTCTCCCGGTTGGTTCCGCATGCCCGCCTCAGGCGGATCCCGCTCATGGCCCCCGATGTGCCACGGGGAGCAATGGTTTTGTTTCCCATGTTCTTGTTTTTTCCCTAGAGGATTGTAGATTAGGCGTTCTTGCGTCAGGAGGAATCTGGCGGGCGATGATGGTGACGGCTAAAGACTGAGGTTTTCACAAATGAGAGTCCTTGTTACTGGAGGTGCGGGGTTTATCGGCAGCCATATGGTCGAGGAGTTCCAGGGTATGGCACAAGTGCGTGTCCTGGACAACTTCCGCAGCGGCATGAGGGAGAACCTTGACGGGCTCGAACACGAGCTTATCGAGGGAGACATCCGTGACAGAGAATGCGTCAAGGCTGCCTTGAAAGACGTGGACTATGTGTTCCACATGGCCGCGATGATCAGCGTGGTCGAGTCAATGGGAGACCCTGTAGCCTACACAGATGTCAACACCATCGGAACCCTGACTGTGCTGGAGGAGGCCGCGGCGGCAGGGGTCAGAAAGCTCTGCTTCTGCAGCTCGGCCGCAGTCTATGGCGAGAATCCTGAGTCCCCGAAGCTCGAGTCCCTCAAGCCGGAGCCTCTCAGCCCCTATGCTGTCACCAAGCTCGATGGCGAGCTCTACTGCGACATGTTCGCAAGGGAGGGCAGACTCAAAACCGCATGCCTGAGATACTTCAACGTATTCGGGCCGAGACAGGACCCGCAAAGCCAATACGCCGCAGCCATCCCCATCTTCGTGTCCAAAGCAGTGAAAAATGATGCGATAAATATCTACGGCGATGGCGAACAGACACGCGATTTCGTCTATGTCAAGGATGTCGTGGCGGCGAACCTGCATTTGGCGAAGAGCGATGATTGCGGGGTCTTCAACGTTGCCTATGGCAGGAAGACCACGATAAACGACCTTGTGCAGAAGATAATCGGCATGACATCGTCTGGTTCCGAAGTTGTCCACGAGCCTCCCAGACCAGGGGAGATAAGACACTCCCTGGCATCTGTCGGGAAACTTCTCTCGACAGGCTTCAAGCCTTCGCACGACTTCGACCAGGGGCTCGCCATGACCGTCGAGTTCTTCAAGGAAAAATTGCAGCACGATGCTGTCTAGCGGATTAAGGAGATTCCCATGAAACCATCCCTTCTTGTGCTCGCCGCCGGGATCGGCAGCCGCTATGGCGGACTCAAACAGATTGACCCCGTCGGGCCCTCCGGCGAGATCATAATTGACTACTCCATCCACGACGCCATACGCGCCGGATTCAAAAAGGTCGTCTTCATCATACGAAAAAATATCGAGAAAGACTTCAAGGAGTGCATCGGCTCGAGGTTCGAGCAAAAGCTGGACACCCACTACGTGTTCCAGGAACTCGACTCCCTGCCCAAGGGATACAATGTCCCCGAGAACAGGCAGAAGCCATGGGGCACAGGACATGCCATACTAGCCGCGAAAGACTCCATCAACGAGCCTTTCGCCGTGATCAACGCCGACGACTTCTACGGCAGGCACGGCTATAAAATGCTGTTCTCCAGACTCGCTGGCGTCGCGAATTCCGCAACAGAGTACTTCATGGTGGGGTTCAAGCTCGGCAACACGCTTTCTGAGCACGGCCACGTCGCCCGGGGCGTGTGCAAGGTAGCCCAAGACGGGACGCTCAAAGAGGTCGTCGAAAGGACAAAGATCGAGAAGACCCCCTCCGGCGCCGTCTTCACAGACGAGACAGGGCAGACCCACCACCTCTCACCAGACGAGACCGTCTCGATGAACATGTGGGGATTCACTCCATCGATATTCACACCACTCGAGGAACAGTTCAAGACATTCCTCGACAACAACCTCGACAACCCGAAGGCCGAGTTCTTCATCCCGTCAGTCGTCGGCAACCTCATCGACTCCGCTCTGGCAACCGTGAAAGTCCTGCAAAGCAAAGACCACTGGTTCGGCGTCACATACCGCGAGGACAAACCTGTCGTCGAAAAACAAATCGAATCCCTCGTCGCAAAAGGCTTCTACCCGAAAAACGTCCTAAACTGATCGTTTTCATTATCCTAAAAGCCAATTTCAAAACTCCGCGTTCCCCGCACGGAACCCGGGCAAGCCCGGGCGCCAGGGATATGGCCGGAGCCTGCGGCGCATAAAACGACGGCGAGAGCCGTCCCTTGGAGTGCGGTGCTGCCGCCACAGCACCGCTTTACTAATCGTCTCGTAATTATCTGGTCGCTGCCGAGGCATGCAAACACACGGCCATTGCGGATCCGTCTTCGGACTACGCCGGGAC